>JBBSVL010000289.1:0-4022 GCA_038233595.1 Propionibacteriales bacterium
ATCGAGATCACCGCCGAACATCCGTTGGTGGCGCATTGGGTGCTTGAGATCCGTCCGATCGGCTGACCGTCTAGTTTCCCTTTCGCTCGGTTACAACACCATCCAGGTGCGTCCGTCGATGAGTTCTCGCGCCGCGTCAAGATGACCGGCGTGACAGGCCGTCTCGGTGATCACGTGCAGCAGCACTTCACCCAGGTCGGCTAATCGAAAGGCCCCGAACAGCTCCGTCGGCCACCTTTTCGGCGCGGCGTCGAGCGCGGTGGCGCCGATGATGACATCGGCACGCGCGATCTCATCGCGATACAGCGCCAGCACCTGCGCCGGTGACGTGCTCTCGGGCACCTGCCACGCCGGAGCGTCAAGTTCCTCGAGGCTGGACCAGGAGACTGCCTCGTTAGCCATCACCGCGCGGAACCAGAACCGCTCGACGTCTAGGGCCAGGTGCTGCACCAGCCCGACGCAGCTCCAGCCGGTCGGAAGGACTGGCCTGCGCAGATCCGTATCGGTCAACCCCTCAAGGATGCCGAGGACGTGGCGCCGCTGCGCGGTGAGCGAGGCGAGCATGGCATCACGGGTGGCGTCCATCGCCCAATACTCCCAGACACCAGCTGCGCGGCACCCGGCATACAGCGAGCGAAACGGCATGCAGTGATGATCCATCCGCCAGTGGTCGACCGGTGAGCGGACCCAGCGATCCCCGTAACGGGATCCGCTACCGGTGATCCGCTGGGCATCCCGACCGGACTGGCCGCTCTCACCGGTAGCGGGCCGGCGCCGCTCTTGCGACCGGGGAGACCACCTCGTCTAGCTGGCGGAGACATGGGCGCGGTCCTCGGGCGTCGTGGTAAGTCTGAGCCGTGACCAGTGAGAGCGATGAACAAGTCACAGAGCTGATCCGGGGGTTGTCGTTCGGGTCGGTCGCGGACCATTACGAACGCTACCGGCTCAGCTACCCCGACGAGTTGGTGGATTCGGTGGTGCAGTACGCCGGAAGACCTCTTCGCGCCGCGCTCGAGATCGGCGCCGGCACCGGAAAGGCGACTCGTCTGTTCGTCTCGCGAGGCATCCAGGTAACCGCGCTCGAACCCGACGCGGAGATGGCTCATGTGCTCGAGCGAACCACTCGCGGAAGTCTGGTGGAGCCGGTACTGACAACCTTCGAGGAGTTCGAGGCTGCTCGCCACTTCGACCTGGTGTACGCCGCAGCGGCCTGGGACTGGGCCGACCCGGCGAGCAGGTGGGCACACGCCGTTGAGATGCTCGTTCCCGGTGGCGTCCTCGCGCTGTTCGACAGCGAGGCAGAGCTCAGTGACCCGGACCTGTTCGCAACCGTCGACGAGATCGAGAAGCAGGTGTTGTCCGACGAGGATGCAGGCGTCTTCTACTCATGGTCGATCGAGGGGATGGGGGCGGTGGACGGCCTCATCGACGTCGTGCAGACCGATCTGCCGCGTGTCGTGACCATGCCTGTCGAGGACTTCGTGGGTCGGCTTGCCACGGTCTCGGCTTACCTCATGATGAGTACCCCTCGAGCGCTTGCCCCCTGGACCGAGTCCGCGCGGTGCTGCCCGACCGGGTCGACGTCGACGCCACGCTGCAATTCTCCCTGGCTCGGCGGGCCTGACTCATTGTCCGGGGAGCTGAGGTCGCCGTGCTTCATGTTCGCGTCAAACGACGTCCGGCGAAGTGATCGGCGACCTCCTATTGCGATGACCGCCAGAATCCGCGCTTCCTGCTACGGCACGCCGCGGCGCGACATCTGCTGGGGATACGGCGGGATGTCGGGAGCGGTTGGCGGGCTCAGTCGGTTCTTGGTGCGGTGCGGCCTGTATGGAGAAGGCGAGCACGCCCGGCGGTGTCGGCGCCGAGAAACTCCGCGGTCTGCACCGCGGCGCCAGAAGAGTCCATCAGCATGAAGATGTCGCCATCCACCTGGCGCAGCTCGTACCGATCGGGCGCGACGGATATCCCGGCGGCCTCGGCCATGATATGCGCCTCGTTGCGGTCGGATACGGTCATCCAGAGACGTCCGTCCTCGTCGAGCGTGACCTCGTTGAGGCTCGGCCGGGTCTGACAGTGCCCGCGTATCGTGCCGGGTCTGGCACCCGCCGGTCGGGACCGGGCGGCGGCAGCTTTGGTTCCGGCTCGATGCCTGTCAGGTCGCTCAAGAGTGGGTCGAGCAGGTGGCCTACGAGCGGCCCGGCCGCGCCGGTGTTGGTCAGCATGGCGAGTGCTACCCCATGCTCGGGTGCCCGCCTCCGAGGAGGTGAACAGGTCGATGACCGCCGCACGGCCCCGGGCCCCGGGCTCACGGAAGACGACCGCACGGTCCTAATTGGCTCAGGCAGCCAAACGACGCGGCCCAGGTCTGCCACGCGCGCAAACAAGAATATGGTCGAACCACAGGGAGCCTCTTGCCGGTGGGACCGATGTGGGTCTCTGTCCGGAACTCCTCGTCCTCAACGCACGCTCATGCGGCTGTCGGGGTGAGGTTTGACCCTCGATACGCCGAGTCTTGATAAACGGCGGGTTCGGTACTCACCTGAGTACTGCATCCGGACGGCCTGTGTCAGGCGAGGTTCAGTCTGGTTCCGGATACTCCTCCTTGAGATATAGGTCAGGAGGAAGTGTGCTCGCCCAGATGCAAGCGCGACCGCACGAGTCAGCCGGCCGGCCGGCAGGCCTCGGCCGCCGGGCTCGTCTCGACGATGCGGTGCGGGTGGCCGCGGCCTCGGCGCTCTGGGTCGCGCTGTTGCTGGTCGGCTACTGGTGGGTCGCGGACCGTGGCGTGCAGGACCTGGTCGGCTTGGCGAGCGGGCCGACCTCGATCGGCCGGATCAGTGGGCTGCTGGCCTCGGTGCTGCTGCTTGCGCAGGTGCTGCTGATGGCGCGCGTGCCGGTGCTGGAACGGGCCTACGGTCAGGACCGGTTGGCCCGGCTGCACCGGATCGTGGGGTTCACCTCGTTCGACCTGATGGTGCTGCACGTGGTCACGATCACCTGGGGGTACGCCGGCGGCGGGCTCGCGCGGTTCGTGCCCACGCTGTGGGACCTGAGTGTGAACTACGCGGGCATGCTCCTCGCGGTGGCCGGCACCGTGTGCTTGGTGATGGTCGTCTTCACCAGCGTGAAGGCGGCCCGTCGCCGGCTGCGTTATGAGTCGTGGCACCTGTTGCACCTCTACGCCTACCTCGGTGTCGGGCTCGCGCTGCCGCACCAGCTCTGGACCGGGCAGCAGTTCACCGCATCCACGGCTCGCACCGTGTTCTGGTGGAGTGCCTGGGCGCTGGCGGCGGTGGCCGTTCTCGTGTGGCGGATCGGGCGTCCGGTGGCGATCAATCTCCGTCACCGGCTGCGGGTCTACTCGGTTGTCGACGAGGGCGACGGGCTCTGGTCGGTCCGCGTCACGGGGCACCGTTTGGACCGCCTGAGTGTCGAGGCGGGGCAGTTCTTCACGTGGCGCTTCGGCAACGGGCCCGGCTGGACCCGCGCCAACCCCTACTCCCTCTCCGCCGCTCCGGACGGTCGCAGTCTCCGGGTGACGGTCCAGGGGATCGGCGACGGCAGCCGTGCCGCCCGGCTGCTGCGGCCAGGTGCGCGAGCCCTGGTCGAGGGTCCCCACGGCCGGCTCAGCGCGCGCACCCGGACCCGCCGGAAGGTCGCTCTGATCGGCGCGGGCGTGGGCGTCACGCCACTGCGTGCCCTGGCCGAGGGTCTGGACTACGAGCGGGGCGACGCCGCGTACCTCGAGCGGTTCACCCGCGAGCCGCTGTTCGCCGACGAGATCGACGCGCTGACCCGCGAGCGTGGGTTGCAGGTGCTGCGACTGCCCGGCCGCCGACGCGGACCGGACTCTTGGCTCGGGGCCGGGATCGGCCCGGCCAGCGATCTGACTGCGCTCCTGTACTGGATCCCCGATGTGAGCGGTCGCGACGTCTACGTCTGTGGCCCGCAGCGCTGGACCGACCTGGTCCGGCAAACCCTGCTCGACGCTGGTCTGCCTGTGGACCAGCTCCACCTAG
>JBBSVL010000290.1:0-4002 GCA_038233595.1 Propionibacteriales bacterium
CGTGGAGAAGGTCGTGCTGGCTGCCGAGCAGCGGGGTTGGGGTGCCGTCGCGGCCACCGTGAGCGCGTTGCCCGGCCCCGCGGGCAACGTGGAGTACTTCGTGTGGCTTCGGCGCGGTCCACGCACCCTGGACGCCCAAGCAATCCGGGAGGTCGTGGACCGCTCCCCGGACCGGGGGGTCCGCAGTGAGAAGGTGGGCGGGTGAACCACCCGGTGAAACAGAGCCAGCCCGCCTCCGGTGGAACGGGTCTGCGTCGGATCCTGCTGCTCGCACACACCGGGCGGGACGAGGCCATCGGGGTCTCCCTCCAGGTCGTGCGTGCCCTGCGCGACCAGGGCATCGTGGTCCGGCTGCTGAAGCAGGAGGCCGCCGACCTGGGGCTCAGCGCTCCGGACGTGGAGCTGGCCGAGGTCGACGACGCGGCCGACGACTGTGAGCTCGCGGTCGTGATCGGCGGAGACGGCACCATCCTCCGCGCAGCCGAGGCGACCCACGCGCACGGCACTCCGCTGCTCGGGGTCAACCTGGGCCACGTCGGCTTCCTGGCCGAGGCCGAGAGCGACGACCTCGAGCACACCATCGAGGCGATCGTGAAGCGCGCCTACACGATCGAGGACCGGCTGACCATCGACGTCAGCGTGCACCAGGGCAAGCACCACGTCACCAGCACCTGGGCGCTCAACGAGGCCAGCGTCGAGAAGGCCGCCCGCCAGCGGATGCTCGAGGTGGTGGTGGAGATCGACGGGCGGCCGCTGTCCAGGTGGGGTTGCGACGGCATCGTGTGTGCCACGCCCACAGGTTCCACGGCGTACAACTTCAGTGCCGGCGGCCCGATCGTGTGGCCGGGGGTGGAGGCGCTGCTGATGGTGCCGATCAGCGCGCACGCCCTGTTCGCGCGACCGATGGTGGTGGCGCCGACCTCGGTGCTCGCGATCGAGGTGCTGGCCACGACCCAGGGGGCCGGGGTGCTCTGGTGTGACGGGCGACGCACGGTCGACCTCCCGCCGGGCGCCCGCATCGAGGTACGCCGCGGGAAGGTGCCGGTGCGCCTGGCCAGGCTGCACGAGGCGCCGTTCACCGACCGCCTGGTCGCCAAGTTCGGGCTCCGGGTCGAGGGCTGGAAGGGCGCGTCGGAGCGCCGCCGCCACAAGCACGACGACCACGGCCGGTGAGCTCATGATCGAGGAGCTGCGGATCCGTTCCCTTGGTGTGATCGAGGAGTCGGTCCTCGAGCTCGGTCCTGGCCTGTGTGTGATCACCGGTGAGACCGGCGCCGGGAAGACCATGCTGGTCACGGCGCTGGGTCTGCTTCTCGGCGGCCGCGCCGACTCGGGGGCGGTCCGCACCGGTGCCCGCAACGCGCGGGTCGAGGGACGGTTCCTGGTCGACGACGTGCTTCGCGACGCGGTCGAGGAGCTCGGGGGTGAGCCGGACGACGACGGCACCGTGCTCTTCGCCCGCCAGGTGTCCCCTGAGGGGCGCTCGCGTGCCTTCGCCGGTGGAGCGGCCGTACCAGCCGGCAGCCTGAGCGACCTCACCGACGCGCTGGTGGCGGTGCACGGCCAGTCCGACCAGCACCGGCTGCTGCGACCGGAGGCTCAGCGTGAGGCTCTCGACCGCTTCGCCGGCGAGGCGGTGGCGACCCCGGTCGCGGCCTACTCCGTGGCCTACTCCGGCCTGCGTGCGGTGGAAGGAGCACTCGATGACGTGGTCCGCAACGCGCGGGAGCGGATGCGGGAGGCCGACCTGCTGCGCCACGGGCTCGAGGAGATCGAGGCGGCCGCACCCGAGCCCGGCGAGGACGCTGCCCTGGCCGACCAGGAGCAACGACTCGGCTTCGCCGACACCCTGCGCACCGCTGCCGAGCAGGCTCGCGAGGTGCTCTCGTCCGAGGACGGCACCCGTGATGCGTTGGGTGCCACCGCCGACGCTCGCAAGTACCTCGATGCGGTCCGCGAGCACGACGACCAGGCCGCCGAGCTCGCCGACCGGCTGGCCGAGGTGTCCTACCTGCTCAGCGACGTCGCAGCGGACGTCTCGTCGTACGCCACCGCACTGGAGTCCGACCCGGCGCGGCTGGCCACGGTGTCCCAGCGCCGGGCCGCCCTGACCACACTCACCCGCAAGTACGGCGAGACCATCGACGAGGTGCTCGCGTGGTCGGCCTCCTCGGCGCGGCGGCTCCTGGAGCTCGACGGCACCGATGACCGGATCGAGCAGCTGCGCGACCAACGGCTGCAGCTGCGTGCAGAGCTGGCCGAGCTCGCGGCAACGACCTCGAGGGCACGAACCGCTGCCGCGGCCCGGCTCGCGACCCAGGTCGGCGACGAGCTGATGATGCTGGCCATGCCGCACGCACACATCGAGGTGGCCGTCACCCAGCACGACGACGACGAGGGTCTGGAGGTGGCCGGCCGCACCGTGCGCTTCGGTCCGGGCGGCGTCGACGACGTCGAGCTGCTGCTGGCTGCGAACCTCGGCGCCGACCCCCGGCCGCTGGGCAAGGGGGCCTCGGGAGGTGAGCTGTCCAGGGTGATGCTCGCCCTGGAGGTCTCCCTGGCCGGCACCAGCCCGGTGCCGACATTCGTCTTCGACGAGGTCGACGCAGGGGTGGGCGGGAAGGCGGCGGTCGAGGTGGGCCGGCGGCTGGCCCGGTTGTCCCGGTCCGCACAGGTCGTGGTGGTGACCCACCTGCCTCAGGTTGCCGCGTTCGCTGACCGGCACGTCGTGGTGCACAAGGCGAGCGACGGGCTGGTGACCACGTCCGGGCTGACCGTCCTGGACGACCGGTCCCGGGTCCGTGAGCTGTCTCGGATGCTGGCCGGCCTGGAGGAGTCCGAGACGGCGCTGGCGCACGCCGAGGAGCTGCTTGCCGCGGCGCGGCGCGAGCACCCCTGATTTGTTGCTAGGCTCGAACTCCGTGGAGATAGTCCTCTTCCGCCCGACTTCGTCCCACGGGAGCACCCTTTGGTAGAACGCCAGCCGACCAAGCACGTCTTCGTCACCGGAGGCGTCGCCTCCTCCCTCGGCAAGGGGCTGACCGCTTCCAGCCTGGGTAGCCTGCTCAAGTCGCGCGGGCTCCGGGTCACCATGCAGAAGCTGGACCCCTATCTCAACGTCGACCCCGGCACGATGAACCCGTTCCAGCACGGCGAGGTGTTCGTGACCGACGACGGCGCCGAGACCGACCTCGACGTCGGCCACTACGAGCGCTTCCTGGACACCGAGCTCAACCAGATCGCCAATGTCACGACCGGGCAGGTCTACTCCACCGTGATCGCCAAGGAGCGGCGCGGGGACTATCTCGGGGACACGGTCCAGGTGATCCCGCACATCACCAACGAGATCAAGGACCGGGTCCGCGCCATGGGCGGACCGGACGTCGACGTCGTGATCACCGAGATCGGCGGCACCGTCGGCGACATCGAGTCGCTCCCCTTCCTCGAGGCCGCCCGCCAGGTCCGCCACGACATCGGACGCGACAACTGCTTCTTCCTGCACGTGTCCCTGGTCCCCTACATCGGGCCGTCGGGGGAGCTGAAGACCAAACCGACCCAGCACTCCGTGGCCGCGCTGCGCTCGATCGGTATCCAGCCGGACGCCATCGTCTGCCGTGCGGACCGCGAGATCCCTGAGTCGATCAAGAAGAAGATCTCGCTGATGTGTGACGTCGACGAGGAGGCCGTCGTCACCGCCGCCGACGCCCCCTCGATCTACGACATCCCGAAGGTGCTGCACCGCGAGGGGCTCGACGCCTACGTCGTACGCCGGCTGAACCTGCCGTTCCGCGACGTCGACTGGACGCTGTGGGACGACCTGCTCCGCAAGGTGCACCACCCGAGCGAGGAGGTGACCATCGCGCTGGTCGGCAAGTACGTCGACCTGCCCGACGCCTACCTCTCGGTCGTCGAGGCGTTGCGCGCGGGTGGGTTCGCCCACGAGTCGAAGGTCATCATCCGCTGGGTGCCGTCCGACGACTGCGAGACGCCGGAGGGTGCCGC
>JBBSVL010000291.1:0-3991 GCA_038233595.1 Propionibacteriales bacterium
GCGTGTGCTCGACGGACTGTTGTCGGACCAGGGCGTCGCCGTACACCTGGCGCGTGGTCACCCAGCCCAGGGTGGCGTCCAGCGCGGCCTGCGCCATCCCCACCGCGAAGGCGCCGACGCTGGGCCGGAACAGGTCCAGGGACCGCATCGCCACGGCGAACCCGGCGTCGACCTCCCCCAGCACGTCGCCGGTGCCGACCCGGACCCCGTCGAACACCAGCCGGCCGATCGCGTGCGGGGCCACCATGTCCAGCGTCTCGCCGCTGAGACCCTCCGCATCACCGGGAACCACGAACGCGGTGACTCCGCGGGCCCGGGTGTCGGGGGTGGTGCGGGCGAAGACCGTGTAGACGTCGGCCTCGGGGGCGTTGGAGATCCACAGCTTCTCCCCGCTCAGCCGCCAGCCATCGGTGTCCTTGCTGGCCTTGAGCGACAGCGCCGCCGCGTCGGAGCCGGCGTCGGGCTCGGAGAGTGCGAAGCCGGCGACGCTCTCGCCGGAGACCACGCCGGGGATCCAGCGCTCGATGGTCTCGGCGTTGCCCGACTGCAGGATCGGGTAGCTGCCCAGCCCCTGCAGCGCGAGCGCGGTCTCTGCCTCGGTGCTGACCGTCGCCAGGGTCTCGCGGAGCAGACACAGCTGCATCGCGGCAGCATCGCCCGGGGGCTGCCCCGGCACGCCACCGAAGAGGCCACGCAGCAGACCGTGGTCGCCGAGCGCGGTCAGCAACGGGCGGTTCACCCCTCCGTGCACGGCTGGGATGGAGACCAGGTGCTTCTCGGCGATCGCGCGGACGTGGGCGACGAACTCGGCTTGAGCGGAGCTCAGTGCGTACTGGGTCTCGGCGTACTGAGTCTCGGCGGAGGGGGTCTCGTCCACCCTCCGACCGTATTGCGTCTTGACAACGCTCGTCAAGAACACACTATGCTCGGAACCACGGTCGGACCAAGGGGGCGGAGGACGGATGCGGATCGCGGTGATCGGCGGCGGGCCGGGCGGCCTGTACTTCAGCGCGCTCGCCCAGCAGCTCTCCGGGCCGGCCGGTGCCCCAGAAAGTCAGCAGAGCCACGAGATCACCGTGTGGGAGCGCAACGCCGCCGACGACACGTTCGGCTTCGGGGTGGTCTTCAGCGACGAGACGCTCGGCGGGATCGAGCACGCCGACCCCGAGATCCACCGCCTGATGAAAGCCGAGTTCGCGGTCTGGGACGACATCGACGTGCACTTCAAGGGCGAGGTGGTCACCAGCGGCGGCCACGGCTTCGCGGCGATGTCGCGCAAGAGGCTGCTGGAGATCCTGCAGACCCGCTGCGCCGACCTCGGCGTGGACGTGCGGTTCTGCACGGAGGCTCCCGACGTCGACGAGCTCGCCGCGACCCACGACCTGGTGGTCGCCTGCGACGGTCTGGGCTCCGCGGTGCGGACCCGGCATGCCGAGGCGTTCGGGCCGACCCTCGACGTGCGCGACTGCCGGTACATGTGGCTGGGCACCGACAAGGTCTTCGAGGCGTTCAAGTTCTACATCGCCCAGACGCCGTACGGCGTGATGCAGATCCACGGCTACCCGTTCGACGCGACCGGCAGCACGTTCATCGTCGAGATGACCTCCGAGGTGTGGCAGGCCGCGGGGTTCGGGGAGGACGCCGAGCGTGAGTGGGCGCCGGGTGAGTCCGACCTGAAGTCGATCGACCGGATCCGCGAGCTGTTCGCCGACGTGCTCGAGGGGCATGAGGTGATGGCGAACAACTCACGCTGGATCACCTTCACGACGGTGAGCAACGAGCACTGGCGACACGGCAACATCGCGCTGCTCGGCGACGCGGCGCACACCGCACACTTCTCGATCGGCTCCGGCACCAAGCTGGCGATGGAGGACGCCCTGTCCCTTGCGGCCTGCATCCACGAGGACCCGTCGCTGGACTCCGCGCTGGCGACCTACGAGGAGGAGCGGCAGGCCGTCGTACTCTCCACGCAGCGGGCCGCACAGGCCAGCCTGGAGTGGTTCGAGAACCTCGGGCAGTACGTCGACCAGGACCCGCTGCAGTTCGCCTTCAACTGCATGACCAGGAGCCGGCGGGTCACCTACGACAACCTGCGGGTGCGCGACCCGGAGTTCGTGGCTCGCTGCGACACGTGGTTCGCCGGCCACGTCGGGAGCTCCACGGTGTGTCCTCCGATGTTCCAGCCGGTCACGCTGGCGGCACCGTCTGGCGCCGGGCTCGCGCTGCCCAACCGGGTGGTCGTCTCGCCGATGGACATGTACGTCGCCGAGGACGGCCTGCCCGGCGACTTCCATCTGGTCCACCTCGGTGGCAAGGCGCTCGGTGGCGCCGGGCTGGTGATGACCGAGATGGTCTGCGTGTCTCCCACGGGGCGGATCACGCTCGGCTGCACGGGTCTGTGGAACCAGGCGCAGGAGGCCTCCTGGAAACGGGTGGTCGACTTCGTCCACGACTCCTCGGCGACGAGGATCGGCCTGCAGCTCGGGCACTCCGGCGGCAAGGGATCCACGAAGCTGATGTGGGACGGCATCGACGAGCCGCTGCCGGATGGGAACTGGGACGTGGTTGCCGCCTCACCGGTGGCCTACCGCGACGGGGTCAACCAGGTGCCGCACGAGCTCTCGGTCACCGAGATGGCTGCGATCCGCGAGGAGTTCGTCGCTGCCGCTCGTCGAGGTGCCGCCGCTGGTTTCGACGTGCTGGAGGTGCACTGCGCCCACGGCTACCTGCTCTCGGGCTTCCTCTCCCCGGTCACGAACAGGCGGACCGATGAGTACGGCGGTGATGTCTCGGCCCGGTTGCGCTACCCGCTCGAGGTGTTCGAAGCGATGCGGGCGGCCTGGCCCGCCGACCGGCCGATGACGGTGCGCGTCTCGGCGACCGACTGGGTTCCCGACGGCCAGAGCCTGCAGGACACGCTCGTGATCGCCGAGGCGTTCGCCTCCGCCGGGGCCGCGGCCATCGACGTCTCGACCGGGCAGGTCACCTCCACGGAGCGTCCGGCGTTCGGGCGGTCCTACCAGACGCCCTTTGCGGACGCGATCCGCAACCGGGTCGACGTACCCACCATCGCCGTCGGCGTCATCTCCTCCTACGACGACGTGAACTCGATCCTGATGGCCGGTCGCGCCGACCTCTGCGCCCTCGGCCGGGTGCACCTCTACGACCCCTCCTGGACCCTGCACGCCGCACTCGACCAGGACTACGACGGCCCCGGCGCCACCTGGCCACTGCCCTGGCGCGCTGGCCGGCGCAAGCCGCAGACCGGTCGCTCGGACGGCCCGAAGCCGCGGTTGCAGCTGATCCGCGAGGGCGAGACCGGCACCCGGCACCGTCGTTGGCGACCGGAGGGCTGAGCCGCCGGCGGTGCGCCCCACGAGGCGCGGGCCCCAGAGCCGCGGGACTGAGCGCCGACCGTCGGGCTTGTGGACTCTCGATGTCGAGAGAGCGTGATCTTGTGCAGGCTGGCCCCCATGACCACGAGGAGGCACGATGGGAACCATGACAGTGCTGCCGCGGAGCCGTGCCCTGACGCGCGACGACCTGGACGCGATGCCCGATGACGGCCACCGCTACGAGCTCATCGACGGTGCGTTGATCGTGACCCCGGCACCGTCGCTTCGCCATCAGACCATGGTGGGCCACCTGCACCTGGCGCTCTCCGCTGCGTGTCCGAAGGACCTGAAGGTGTTGCTGGCTCCCTTCGACGTCGCCCTGGCCCTCGACACCGTCGTCCAGCCAGACCTCTTGGTGGCGCGACGCAGCGACCTCACCGAGCGCGACCTGCCCACGGCGCCGCTGCTCGCCGTCGAGGTGCTCTCGCCCAGCACCCGGCACATCGACCTGTCGCTGAAACGGGCGCGCTACGAGGAGGCAGGCTGTGCGTCGTACTGGGTGCTCGACCCGCTCGCTCCCTCGCTGACCGTCTGGGCGCTGGCCGCCGACGGCTACGGGGCGGCGACCGTGGTCACCGCTGCCGAGGCGTACGTCA
>JBBSVL010000292.1:0-3948 GCA_038233595.1 Propionibacteriales bacterium
CACCCACGAGGAACTGGCGCAGATCTGCCGCGACACCGGCGCGAGCCTCGGGCTCGACGTCGAGGTCCGCCAGACCGACGACGAGGCCGTCCTGATCGGCTGGCTGCACGAGGCCGCCGATGCCGCGCTGCCCGTGGTGCTCAACTCCGCGGCCTGGAGCCATTACTCGTACGCGCTGCGCGACGCCTGCGCGCAGTTGACCGCGCCACTGGTCGAGGTGCACCTGAGCCAGACCGCCGCGCGGGAGGAGTTCCGGCACGCAAGCGTCATCAGCGCGGTCGCCACGGCGACCCTCACCGGCCTGGGTGTCGAGGGGTACCGCGCGGCGCTTCGCTTCCTGGCTGGCGACTGACTGGTGGCAGAGTGCTACCGTTTACGTCGTGGCAATGACATTGCGGTTGGACGATGCCGAGCAGGCGGCTCTCCGAGTGATGGCCGATCGTGAGGGATTGTCGCAACATGAGGTGATCCGGCGCGCCATTCTCGAACGGGCTGAGCGCACGACAACAATGGACGCGGTCGAGATCTCGGCACAGCGAGTCGTATCGAGATACGCCGAATTGCTCGAGCGCCTCTCACAGTGATCTACCTCGACGTCGAGGCGCTGGTTCGGCTGGCGGATCTGGCGGTCGGAGGTCGGGCACAGATTCGCGATCTGGGTCTGCTCGCGTCGGCAGCCGCGCGTCCGCAAGCCGGGTTCGGGGAGTACGAGGCGTACCCGACACTCGTGGAGAAGGCAGCCGCATTGCTGCATTCCCTGGTCGGAAACCATGCTCTTATTGATGGCAACAAGCGCCTGGCATGGATGGCGATGGTCGTCTTCTGCGACGTCAACGGGAGCTGGATCGAGATGCCGGACGACGAGGCATACGAGCTCGTCATCGGTGTAGCCGAAGGTCGGCTGGATGTCCCGGAGATCGCCACCCGATTGCGCGGGTTCCTCTCGTCCTGAGGCTGATCGTCAGCGAACTAGATGTCGTGCGCACTTATTGATGGCCCGCAGAGCCGCCGGTTACGCTGTCAATCATGAACAAACGGATACGACCTGCCCCTGTCCTCGTGCTCGCCACTCTGGCGGCCTTGATACCCGCTGCGCTGGCCTATGCCTGCGTCGGCATCATGGCGCTCACCACGAGCGCCTCCTCCGTGGAGCCGGGAGGCACCCTCACTGTTTCCGGCAACTCCTTCGCGCAGGACCAGCCGATCGACATCCACCTGGACTCCCCGATCGGGCCGATCCTGGCGACGGTGCCGCCGCCGATGTCCACGATGACCAGCAAGTTCGAGGTACCGGTGATCATCCCGGCCGACGTGCCCAAGGGCCAGCACCTCCTGGTGGCCACCCAGGTCTACCACCACATGAATACCGGATCTCCGGCCCGGGCGACGATCCAGGTCGGCACCACCGCGCCCGTCGTCGCGCCGGTCTCAGCGGCCCGGCCGGCGGCGGTCACGGTCGATTCCGGAGCCAGCAACCTGTTCCTGGCCTTCGTCGGCCTGACCGTGGCTGCGGTGGCGCTGATCATCGTCGGTCTGGTGAGCCTGCTCTCGTCCGGCCGGCGCCCCGAGGGCAAGGCGGTCGCCGCATGAGCCGCCGCCGACTGAGCCACCGCCGCCTGAGCAGGGTCCTCGTAGCGGCTGCGGCCGCAGGCCTGGTAGGCACGACTCCGGGAGTCGGAACAGCCGCCGGACCAGCCGGAGCGCAGGTGCCGGACCCCGCAACAGCCACCTTCCCGCAGGTCGAGTTCGCCGACCAGGGCATCCGCAGCCCGGTGATGACGGACGGGGTCCAGCTGACCAAGGACGAGCTCTCGCCCACTCGGGCCTTCACCGGTCCGACCTCCATGCTCGCCTCCCCGGACAATCCGAGGGTGATCGTGGCGGCCACCGCGGACCTGCGCACGAGGGTGTGTCACCTCGTCCGCTCCACCGACGCGGGGGCCACCTGGCGCATCCTGGACGCGCTGCCCGGTCCACAGGACTACGCGAGCTGCACGTCGAGCAACGCCGGAGTGGCCCAGGCCTCCATCGCCTGGGGCAGTGACGGCGTCCTCTACTACGGCCTGCTCGGCTACGGGGAGGACGAGGAAGGTCGGAATGGCCACGTCAGCGTCGTGCTGGCCCGCTCGACTGACCTCGGCGACAGCTGGAAAACGGCGCTCGTGGACGACAACCGGGGCAAGACCGGCGAGGAGGCGCCGAGCGCCAGAGGCGTGACGACCCTCACGGTCGACACCTCGGGTGATCGCGACATCGTGTACGTCGGCTTCACCCGCCGATACAGCGACGCCCCGAAGGGCTCGCCACTGAACGACTCCCCCGTCATGGTCGGCATCTCGACCGACGGTGGGGAGAGCTTCAACCCGCCGGTCAACCTCAACGACTTCGTCGACCTGAAGCAGGACATCCTCGGTCAGTCCTATCCGCTGCTGATGAGCACCAGCTTCGGCCGGCCCTTCATGACCGCGCACGACGGGGTCGTCCTCGCGGTGTCGGACTCCCGGACACCCACCGGCAAGGGACCGGAGACCGACAGCTACAACGCGATGCCCTACTTGATCGCCCGCTCCACCGACCAGGGCAAGACCTGGTCGGTCACCAAGTTGAGCCCGCCGGTCTTCACCGGCGCAGGGGCGCAGACCGGCATCGGATGGACGCCGGAGGGCGGCGGACAGGGCACCTTCGTGGTCGCCTACGCCGCCACACCGGAGACCGCAGCGACGTCGGGCATCGAGGACATCGTGATGCAGCGCTCGACCGACCAGGGTCAGACCTGGAGCGAGCCGCTCGCCATCGACGACGACGTGCCCGGGGACAACTCGACCAGCTTCTACCCGCAGATGGGCATCGCTCCGAACGGGCGCATCGACGTCGTCTGGCAGGACAACCGGGGGCTGAGCGACTTCCTCTTCGACGTGCGTTACACCTACTCCACCGATGGTGGCCTGACCTGGGCACAGAACGTCCAGGCCAACGACCAGCCGGTGAACTTCAAGCTCGGGGTCAGCCAGAACTCCGACGTCCGCCAGCCGCCTGGCGTGGCCTCTGCCAACGAGTACGCCGCCATCGGCTGGGCCGACACCCGGCTCGGCGACATGACCACGCAGACGCAGGACGACTTCGGTGCGGTCGCGCAGTTCGAGCCGCTTCCGGCTCGGGACACTCTCCTGCCGATCCTGGCTGCCGGCTTCGGGGGCCTGGTGCTGGCCGGGGTGGTGATGCTGATCGTCCTGCTCGTTCGGCGTCCAGGTTCGCCGCCGCCGGCCTCGGTGCAGCAGCGGGAGTCGGTCCGGGCCGGCAAGTAGGCACGCTCTCCGGCGTCGGTCCAGGGGGGTTTCGCTACCCTCTGGACCGACGCAGCCCTTTTCGAGAGCGATGGTGTTCCGCGGTGGCAACCACGAACGACCTCAAGAACGGCATGGTGCTCAGCCTGGACAACGGGCTGTGGGCTGTGAACGAGTTCCAGCACGTCAAGCCCGGTAAAGGCGGAGCGTTCGTCCGCACCACGCTGAAGAACGTGCTGACCGGCAAGGTCGTCGACAAGACCTTCAACGCCGGCACGAAAGTCGACATCGCCACCGTCGACAAGAGGACGATGACCTTCCTCTACCAGGAGGGCACCGACTACGTCTTCATGGACCAGGACACCTTCGACCAGCTCTACGTCCCCGAGCAGACCCTCGGTTCGGTCAAGGACTATCTCCTGGACAACATGGAGGCCACGGTCGCGATGCACGAGGGAGCCGCGCTGTACGTCGAGTTGCCCGCCAGCGTGGAACTGCTCGTGGCCCACACCGACCCGGGCCTGCAGGGTGACCGCTCCACCGGAGGGACCAAACCGGCCACCCTGGAGACCGGGGCCGAAATCCAGGTGCCGCTGTTCCTCACCTCCGGCGAGAAGGTCAAGGTCGACACCCGCGACGGGCGCTACCTCGGCCGGGTCAACGA
>JBBSVL010000293.1:0-3946 GCA_038233595.1 Propionibacteriales bacterium
ACAAGGCGGGCACAGCCACCTCGGCTGGGCCCTGGTGCTGATCTCCATCGCGCAGCTGATGGTGGTGCTCGACAGCACCATCGCCAACATCGCGCTGCCGTTCATCCAGAAGGACCTGGCCATCTCCCAGGCCAACCTGCAGTGGATCGTCACCGGCTACGCGCTGGCGTTCGGCGGTCTGCTGCTGCTCGGCGGACGGCTGGGTGACCTGTACGGCAGACGCCGGCTGTTCATGGTGGGCGTGGTCATCTTCGCCCTCGCCTCCGGCGTCGGCGGTCTGGCCCAGAGCGAGATCATGCTGCTTGCCTCCCGGGGCCTGCAGGGCGTCGGCGCGGCGATCGCCTCGCCCGCGGCCCTGGCGCTGATCACCACCACCTTCCCGGCCGGACCGCAGCGCAACCGCGCATTCTCCGTCTACGCCGCGATGTCGGGTGCCGGCGCTGCCGTCGGACTGCTGCTCGGCGGCTGGCTGACCGGGCTGACCCCGCACATCCTCGGCGCCAACGTCGACGGCTGGCGGCTCACCTTCCTGATCAACGTGCCCATCGGCCTGATCGCTGCCTTCATGGCCCCGCGGGTGCTGGCCGAGAGCGCGTCGCACCCCGGCGAGCTCGACGTACCAGGTGCCCTCTCCGGCACCCTCGGCCTGGTCTTCATCGTGTTCGGTCTCTCCCGTGCGGGCCAGCCGAGCCACGGCTGGGGCGACACCTGGACGCTGGTCTCGCTCGCCGTCGGCGTGCTGCTGATGGTGGCGTTCGCGATCATCGAGAGCCGCGCGGTGCACCCGCTGCTGCCGTTCCGGGTGCTGGCCAGCCGGACCCGCGGTACGGCGTTCGTGACGATGATGATCGTGCCGGCGGCGATGTTCGCGATGTTCTACTTCCTCTCCCAGTTCGTGCAGAACGTGGTGGGCTACTCCCCGCTCCAGACGGGCGTGGCGTTCCTGCCGTTCAGCCTGGGCATCGTGATCGCGGCGACGGCAGCATCCAAGCTGATGGCGATGGTCGACCCGCGCTGGATCGCCGGGGTCGGTACGGCGATGGCGGGCACGGCCCTGTTCGGCTTCTCCCGGCTCTCGGTGGACGACAGCCCGGCCAACATCATCCGCGTGGTCACCAGCGGTGGCACGCACCTGGGCGCCGGGATCAGCTACTGGGCCGACATCTTCCCCTTCATCGCGCTGATGTCGCTGGGCATGGGTCTGACGTTCGTACCGATGACCCTGTCTGCCCTGCACGGCGTCAACCACCGCGACTCCGGCATCGGCTCGGGCGTGCTGAACACCATGCAGCAGGTCGGTGGCGCGCTCGGCCTGGCCACCCTGTCCACGGTCGCGGTGCACTACTCGGCGATCCGTGGCAGCCAGATCGGTACGGCGCTGCAGGCGGCCACCCCGGCCGGCTCCCACCCCAGCGCGGCGATGCAGAAGGCGTTCAACAACATCGTCGGCCAGGGCGCGTTCACCGACGGCGCGGTCAACGCGTTCCTCACCGGTGCTTTCATGATCTGGGCCGCCAGCGTGATCGTGTGGATCTTCCTCAACGTCAAGCACGAGGAGCTCGCCACCGACGACTCCCCCGAGGGAGTCATGGTCTGAGGAGTAACGCCCGGGCTGAGGCTGGTGGCGGAGCTTCGGCTCCCCCCAGCCGGGCGTGGCCTGCTATTCGGTGGTCGAGCAGGGCGCTCTGGCGCCCGACGTCGAGCCCACAACACGAAGCGAGGTCTCGACGCGCTCGCTACGGGCACACTTGACCTATGCAGACCCTCCCCATTGCCGAGGCCAAAGTTCGGCTCAATGAGCTGGTCGACCAGGCCGCAACAACCCACGAGCACGTGACCATCACAAAGAACGGGTCGCCGGCGGCGATGCTGGTCGGCGCCGATGAGTGGGAGTCGCTGCAGGAGACGCTCTTCTGGCTTTCCCAACCCGACATCCGCGAGGACATCGCCCAAGCAGAACGTGAGTACGCCGCGGGCGAGACGCTGACAGTGGAGCAGGTGCGGGCACGTCTCGGCATCCCCAAGCGAGTCTGAGCGCGATGACCGACCCGCGGACCGAGCCCAGGTGGCTGCGCCTCAACTGGGGCGTGGCCACCGTGCTCCTGCTCGCGGTCAACATCTTGGCCGACCTGACCCTCGGCCGACATGGCATCACCGGCATAGAGGCAGCAGCGCTGGCAATCCTCTGGGCCGCCTTCTGGCTCCTCGCGGCCCTCACCGTCGTCGCCGCCCTGGTCCGCTCCCGCAGAGCGAAGCACGGTCCCTGAGGAGGGCGCCCTGGCGCCCGTCCCGAAGGGCCCGGGCAGCCCTCAGCTCCGACTGAAGCGCGTGCTCGCCTTCTGCTTGGCGGAGGGCTTGGCGGTCTTCTCCGCCTCAGCCTGCTTGCCACCCTGGACCGGTTCCGGCGGCTTCGACTTGGACCTCGACTGCGCGGGCACCTGGTGCATTTCGGCCTTTCGGAGCCGGGTCCATGGGTTCGGTCGCCGGCTCGGCGACGACCGGTGCCCGGTAGCGGTAGACCATCCCCTGGTCCCAGACCAGGTAGTCCTGGACGTCGTCGCGGCGGACGTGCCTGATCATCGACTCCCAGCGATTGTCAGCGCAGCCCGAGCACCTTCATCGTCTGGGCGGCCAGCTTGGACTCGCCGAGCGCATTGGGGTGCACGATGACGGGGTTGGTGCCCTGCAGCACGGGCTCGACCCAGCGCACGCCGATCGGCTTGCAGGCGTCGTGGCCCTCGGAGACCTTGTTCAGGTTGACGTACGTCGCGCCGGTCACGGCGGCGGCACGTCGTACGGCGTCGTTGAGCGTCGCCTGGATGCCGCGGACGTAGGGCACGTCACCGGTGGCGATCGGCATCTTGTCGAAGCAGCCGACGGTGCGCGGCATGATCCACGGGTAGCCCAGGATCGCTACCTTCGCCCCGGGCGCCTTGGCCTGGACCGCCTTCAGTGTCTTCACGAGCGCGGGGTAGGTCGTGTTGCGCAGGGTGTCCTGGAACGACGTGCCGTACTTGTCCTTGCACGGGCTGCCCTGGCCGAGCGTCGAGAGACCCGCCGTGCCGCACTCGAGGATGGTGTTGAGAAAGACGCTGCTGTCGTTGCCGCCGATGGTCATCGTGACGAGCTGGGTGTTCTTGTGCAGCGCGTCGAGCTGGCGCGGCACGTTCGGGTACTGCGCGGTGAAGTAGTCCTTGGTCTCCGCGGCCCCGCAGGTCACGTCGACCAGGTTCGCGCCGGTCCTGCCCGCGATCACGTGGGGATAGTTGCGGATCGAGCGCGCGCAGTTGAACGGCGCGGTCGGGTCGGGCGGCAGCACACCCGAGGCGGCGCTGTAGGAGTCGCCGAGGGCGACGTACCGCAGCGGACCCGTGGCCGCCTGCGAGGCAGGTACGGCGGCCGCGACGGTGCCGGCGGCTGTTGCCGCGGCAACGAGGACGGACGCAAGGGCGCGACGGCGCATGTAGGACTCCAGACTCGGGGGGCTTGGATCGGTTAACGACCCTGCGGGCGTGGCGTTACGCGGGGTCGCCCAGCGGTCGTCCGCGGCCGGGCTGCGGGCGTCGGCGTGCACCAGCGAAAGGCGTCCGCTTTGCACCTTGTCTCGAACACCTGTTCGGGTAAAATGGGGGCATGAGCACGGCACCTGTCGAGTACGGCGACCACCCGGTCGCTGCGGCTGCGGCGCGGATTCATGCCGAGCTCGACGAGCTGGTCGACACGGCGGTGTGGTCGATGAGTCCGGCGGTGCTGGCTCGCACACTGCCCGCGTTGACGAAGGCCAAGGCGCGGGTCGCCGAGGTGGAGCTGCGGCCAACACCACGAGGATGACCAAAGCCGAAGCACACCGGTTGGCCAAGCTCGCAAAAGCTCTGGACTTCGCCCACGAACCGGTCCGCGACGCCCTCGCCGCCGGCGGACTGCTCGTCGACCAGGCCCAAGTCAT
>JBBSVL010000294.1:0-3932 GCA_038233595.1 Propionibacteriales bacterium
CGCTTCGCGACCCACCTGGACGTAGTAGAACCGCTGGCGTCTCGGGTCGCCAGCGGTTCCAGGACAAACGGTAGCGCGCACTGCCTGACACCCGTGGCGAAATCTACAGACAACGACCAGAGTTTGGGACCGACGGCTCGAGTACGCCTCAGGGACATCACGGCTCAGGGTCACTGTCATAGCGTTGGTGCGTGCTCCGAAGATGGCTCGCACTCGTCGCGGTCGGGCTCATCGTGTTCGTCGGGGCAGCGATGGCCGTGTCCGCCCTGACCTCCCACCCACGAGTCCGCCGGATAACCCAGCCCGGACCCCTGGTCGTGGTCGCGATGCCCAGCCTGAGCTGGGCCGACGTGTCGCCGACCCGGACACCCGCGCTGTGGGCCCTGGCCAAGCGCGGGGCGGTGGCGGCCCAGACGACCCGGGATCTGTCGGCACACAGCTGCTCCAACCAGTCCTGGCTGACCCTCTCGGCGGGCATGCCCACCACGCTCGGCCGCTCCGTGGGTCAGACGCCGCAGGGCCACGAGCCGGGTCCGTGTCCGAAACCGTCCCTGCCGCAGCCGGGCCCGGACGGGTCCGCCGCCTTCCCGCGCTGGGACCATTGGCGACACCTGACCCGGACAAGCGGGTCGCCGGAGGACATCGGCCGGCTCGGCACGTCGCTGGCCGCCGCGGGGCAGTGCATCACTGCCGCAGGAGAGTACGCCGCCCTCGGCGCCTCGAACCGGGCGGGGGGCATCGCCCACTACAGCGCGAGCACCGACAACGTCGACCTGGTCACGTGCCCGGTCACATTCATCGGCCTGAGGGGACCAGATGACGCATACCTCGCTCGACTGGTGCCGCGGCTGCCCGCCGAAGCGACGCTCGTGGTCACCGGGATGGCCGACGACACAGGCCCGGAGACGCTGCACACGGTCGTGATGACCGGGCCAGGGGTGTCGCACGGCCTGCTGACGTCTCTGTCGACCCGGCAGCCTGGCTTCCTGCAGACCACCGACCTGTCGGCACTCGTGCTCGCGCGCCTCGGCGCCGACGCCCCGAACCTGCCCGAGGGACGGAGCCCGGTGGTGCGGCCCGTCACCAGCCCGACCGAGCCCATGGTGCAGGTCACCGACCTCACCCGTGCCCTGAACGTCGAGTACCCGTTCGTGCGCCGGTTCTTCGCCCTCTTCCTCGGCGGGGCCGGGTCGGCGATGGCGATCGGTCTGCTGTGGTGGTGGCTGGGCCGCCGTGGCCAGGCCGCGCGACACGAACCATGGAGGCCTCCCCGCCTGCTGCGTTGGTGGTTCGCGGTGGTCGGGGCGATGTGTGCGTCCATGCCGGTGGCGACCTTCCTCGTCGGGATACTGCCGTGGTGGCGGTCCGCCCACCCGCAGGTTGCGCTGTCCCTGGCCGTTGTCGGTGTCTCGGCGGTGCTGACACTGCTCGCTCTGCTCGGCCCGTGGCGGCGGTGGGTGGGGGGTCCGATGACCTTCCTGATGGTGGCCACCCTGTTCGTCATCACACAGGACGTGGTGCACGGTTCGCGGTTGCAGTTCATCTCCCTGATGGGCCTGCAACCTGTCTACGGCGGTCGCTACTTCGGCCAGGGCAACGTGGGGTACGCGGTCTACTCGACCACGGCGCTGCTTCTCGCCGCCGTACTCGCCGGCCGCGTGATCGACGCCGGCCACCGCCGGGTCGCGGCCATGACCGTCATCCTGATCGGTGTCGCCGCCGTTGTTGTCGACGGTTATCCGGCTTGGGGTGCAGATGCTGGCGGACCGGTCGCGATGATCCCGGCGTTCGCCTATCTGACGCTCAGCGCGGCCGGGCTGTCGTTCACCTGGAGGCGGTTGGTGGTGGTCGCCGGCTCGACCGTTGGGATCGTCGGAGGGTTCGCTTTGGTGGACTACCTGGGACCGACGAAGTACCGGACCCACCTCGGGGACTTCGTCGCCAACCTGCGAGACACCGGCCAGCTGACCGGCCTCGTGCGCATCTGGACCGATAACTGGGCGCTGCTGACGTCGACCTGGCTGGACATGACCGTCGCACTGCTGCTGCTTGTGCTGATGGTTGCCCTGGTCTTGCCCCACACGATCGGCCGCCCGCTGCGACCGCTGCTGGCCGGAGTGACGCTCCTCGGGCCCGGGCTGGCGGCGGTAGCCGTCTGTCTGCTGCTCGGGTTCTTCTCCAACGACTCCGGCACCGTCATACCGCCCACCGGGCTTCTGGTCTTGATCCCGCTGCTGATCCTGCTGGCCGCGTGCCTGCGTCGGCCCGCAGCTGCGGACCCCAGCGCACCCCCGCTAGCAGCCCCGGACGAGTCGTTGAGCAGAGTCCGTCACATCATCACGCCACGCGCCGGCCGGGTTCGAGACCGTCCAACCGCGTCGACTGCTCCACGATGACCGGATACGCCCGTGCTTCGGTGGGGCGGGCGGGGCTCGAACCCGCGACCCAGGGATTATGAGTCCCCTGCTCTGACCGACTGAGCTACCGCCCCGCCGGGGAGCCTACCGAGGCCGGGCCGCCGGCGTGGATCAGCCTCCGGCCGGGGCGGGACCCTCGAAGGGCAGGACCACCTCGCAGGGCACCGGGCGGGGGTGCGACGGGTCGAGCGCGTTGAGCACGTAGCCGGCAGCGACCGGGTCGGCGGCGATCTCGAAGTGCTCGGTGTAGTCCGTGGCGCACTTGCTCTGCACGGTGATGTTCTGCATCCCGGACTGGATGCCGCTGGTGTAGGGCAGGACCAGCTCGTCGTACTTCGTGACGATGTTGGTGTACCTCACCCCCTTCACCGCCGGCCCACCCTTGCGCAGCTTCTTCATGAACGCCGAGCCCGTGCCCAGCTCGGTACATGCCGCGCAGCCGGGAAGGCCTGTCGCCGGGGCGCCGAACGCCTTGTTCGACTGGCTCTGCTGACCCAGCGACCCGAGGGCGGTGCCGTGCCAGATCGGGGCGAGTGAGATGTAGGAGTGGATGTACTTCGCGCCGCCCAGGAACTTGGCGTAGTAGTCCGGCATCACGGTGCCCTCCGAGTGCCCGAGGATGTCGACCTTGGCAACCCCGGTCGCCGTGCGCACCCGGCTCACGAACTTCGCGAGCTCCTTCGCGCTGCTCTCCATCTTGGTCAGGCCGCCGAACTGGTCGAGCCCGGGCGGAGTACCTGCTGGGACGCCGTAGGTCAGCGCGAAGACGCAGTAGCCGTTGTTCGCCAGCAGCGGCGCGTAGGTCTGCCAGTTGGTGTTCTTGTTCCCGGAAAGGCCGTGCACGAGTACGACGGGCCGCGGGTGCGCCTTGGACGGCTTGCAACTCCAGATGTTGGAGCCCGGAGCGTCGGCGTTCATCTGGGTGCCGGCCGCTACGGCGCTGGTCAGGAAGTTGTAGCTGACCGGGTACTCGGCGTGCGCGCTCGCCGATCCAGGGGCCAGGAGCGTGACGGACAGTGACATGGCCATGCAGGCCAGGATGGTGACGATACGGCGCACGAGGGGTCCTCCCAGATCGACTCTGGTGGGATCAACGAACGAGACCCGAAAAAGACACTCAGCTGTTGTCGCGGTGCTTGTGACGCGGCTTCTTGTACGGCTGGCCACCGCCTCCGTGGTCGGAGCGGGTCGGGCGCGACGCAGATGCCGGTCGGCGCTCGGGGCCACGGGCCGGGCGGCCGCCGGCGTCTGGCTGCAGGTCGATCAGGATCCCCGAGATGCGGGTGGTGGCGAGCTTGGCAAGAGTCGCCGCCGACAGGTCGGACGGCAGCTCGACCAGCGAGAAGTTCGGCTTGATGTCGATCCGGCCGAAGTCGCCGCGGCGCAGGCCACCCTCGTTCGCGAGCGCACCGACGATCATCCGGGGTTCGACGCGGTGCCGTTTGCCGACAGCGATCTTCCACGTGGAGAGCCCTGATCCCGGCGTACGACGCCCGCGAGCCTCCCGCGACACCA
>JBBSVL010000295.1:0-3920 GCA_038233595.1 Propionibacteriales bacterium
AAGGTGACCCGCTCGGCGCTGCAGAACGCAGCCTCGATCGCGGCGCTCTTCCTCACCACCGAGGCGGTCGTGGCCGACAAGCCGGAGAAGGCGGCGCCGATGGGCGGCGACCCGTCCGGTGGCATGGGCGGGATGGACTTCTGACCGGAGCGCGCGTCGGCCTTGGGCGTTAGCCCAGGGTGATGCGGGCGCAGGGAGGAAGTCCGAGGAGAATGGACTTCTGACCGGAGCGCGCGTCGGCCTTGGGCGTTAGCCCAGGGTGATGCGGTCGCAGGGAGGAAGTCCGAGGAGCGCACCACCAAGCACCAAGCGAAGGGCCCCGGGAACTCCCGGGGCCCTTCCGCAACGTTTAAGTGGATGTGAAGTCCGCCTTCAGGAAAAGTGTGAAGTCCGGATGAACGGCGAGCCCCAACCCATGGCTCCCGGCGCCGGGCCCTGCTAGAAAAGAGCATCCGGCTCACCAGGGGCCCCCCGCTCGAACCACCAGGGGAAGTCTTGCTCCGCACCGCTGACGCCGTCGTGATCGGCGCCGGGATCATTGGGTGTTCGGTCGCTCACGCCTTGGCCGGATCGGGGCGTTCGGTGACCGTGGTCGATCGCAACCCGGGACCCGGTCTCGGGTCGACGAGCGCATCGTCAGCGATCATCCGGTTCAACTACTCGACCCTGGCCGGGGTCGCGACCGCCTGGGAGGCGCACTGGTCCTGGCTGGACTGGGAAGAGTTCCTCGGTGGTCCGGACGAGGACGGGTCGCTCGCCCGGTTCTGGAAGACCGGATCCCTGTGCCTGGACGCGCCGGCACACGACCCGGCCAAGGTGCTGCGGCTCTTCGACCAGGTCGGCGTCCCGTACGACGTGCTGACTCCGGATGCAGTCCGGTCGGCGTACCCGTGGTTGGACCCCGCGCGCCACTATCCACCCAAGCCGGTCGACAGCGAGGCGTTCTGGGAGGACCCGGATGGCGAGATCGGCGGCTACGCCACCCCCGATGCGGGGTTCGTCGACGACCCGGGCTTCGCCGCTCACAACCTGGCGACTGCCGCGCGCCGGCGTGGCGTTCAGTTCCGGTTCCGGGCCACCGTGTCGGGGATCCGACGCGAGCACGACCGCGTGGCCGGGGTCGACCTGAGCGACGGGACCCGTATCGACGCGCCGGTGGTGGTCAACGTCTCCGGACCGAACTCCGGGCAGGTCAACGACCTGGCCGGGGTGGCGGAGGACTTCACTGTGCGCACCCGGCCGCTGCGCGTGGAGACCCACTCGGTGCACGCGCCCCCCGGATTCGACGTTGACGGTCGGCCCGGTCCGATGGTCGCCGACATCGACCTCGGTACCTACTTCCGGGGGACGCCGTCCGGTGAGCTGCACATCGGCGGTGCCGAGCCGGCCTGCGATCCGTTGGACTGGGTCGAGGATCCCGACGACGTCAACACCTCCTCGACCCGAGCGCTGTACGAGGCGCAGGTGTACCGGGCGGCGCGGCGGCTGCCGGAGCTCACCGTGCCGGGCACACCACGTGGCATCGGCGCGGTTTACGACGTGGCTGACGACTGGATCCCGATCTACGACAAGACGGCCCTGCCCGGCTTCTACGTCGCCATCGGCACCAGCGGCAACCAGTTCAAGAACGCGCCGCTGGTCGGCAGCTACCTGACCGCGATCATCGACGCCTGTGAGGCCGGCCTCGATCACGACGAGACGCCGGCCAGCTTCCATCTGCCGCGAGTGGGCCTCGACCTCGATCTGTCGGCGTACAGCCGACGACGCCAGCCCAGCCCGGAGAGCAGCAACACCGTGATGGGTTGAGTGGTTCGTCGGCTCGCCGCTTGCTCACCCCAGCCATTGCTGCGCCACCCCAGGACCAACAGGAGCACCCGTGAAGCAGACCCATTACCGCGCGGTGGTGATCGGAGGCGGCGTCGTCGGCGCCAGCGTCCTGTACCACCTGGCCAAGCTCGGTTGGAGCGACCTGCTCCTGGTCGAGCGGTCCGAGCTGACCGCCGGGTCGACATGGCATGCGGCGGCCGGTTTCCACACCCTCAACGGCGACCCCAACGTGGCAGCCCTGCAGAAGTACACCATCGACCTCTACGCCGAGCTCGAGGCGGAGACCGGACAGTCCTGCGGCCTGCACATGACCGGTGGCGTCAACCTGGCCGGGACGCCGGAGCGCTGGGAGTGGCTGCAGTCGCAGTGGGCGGTGTTCCAGACGATCGGGAACGAGACGGTCCGGCTGGTCACTCCGGCGGAGATCAAGGAGCTGTGCCCGATAGTCGACGTCGCCGGCATCCACGGCGGACTGTACGACACCTACGAAGGTCACCTGGACGCGTCCGGTGCTACGTACGCCTACGCAGCTGCGGCCCGCAAGCGTGGAGCCGAGATCGTGCTGCACAACCGGGTCGTCGAGCTGCACCAGCGACCCGGTGGCTGGAGCGTGGTCACCGAACACGGCACGATCACCGCGGATCACGTGGTGAACGCAGCGGGGCTGTGGGCACGCAACGTGGGACGGATGGCCGGGGTGGATCTCCCGGTGACTCCCATGGAGCACCACTACCTGGTGACCGAGGCGATCCCCGAGGTTGCTGCACACGACG
Organism: Propionibacteriales bacterium; assembly: GCA_038233595.1. Taxonomy (GTDB): domain Bacteria; phylum Actinomycetota; class Actinomycetes; order Propionibacteriales; family Nocardioidaceae; genus Marmoricola. The sequence continues at coordinate 2,601 of JBBSVL010000295.1, forward strand.
GCGAGCTGCCAATGATGATGGACCTCGAGGGGTTCACCTACCTGCGGCAGGAGGGGCAGGGCCTGCTGCTGGGCGTCTACGAGCTGAACCCCAAGCACTGGCACGTCGAGGGCGCGCCGTGGGACTTCGGGATGCGACTGCTCGCGCCCGACATCGATCGGATCGGACCGGAGCTGGAGATCGGCCTGTCCCGGTTCCCGTGCCTGGAGACGGCAGGCATCGCGAAGTGGGTCAACGGCGCCTTCACCTTCACCCCGGACGGCAACCCGCTGATGGGGCCGGTGTCCGGCCTGCCGGGGTTCTGGACGGCGTGCGGGGTGATGGCCGGATTCAGTCAGGGTGGCGGAGTCGGGCTGGCGTTGGCGCAGTGGATGGTGCACGGCGAGTCCGAACGCGATGTGTTCGGGATGGATGTCGCTCGCTTCGGGCCGTTCGCCAGCGCCGACGGGTACCTCACCGCCACCACCGGCCAGTTCTACCAACGCCGTTTCGTGATGACCTATCCGAACGAACAGCTCCCGGCCGGCCGGCCGCTGAAGGTGAGTGCGATCCACGACCAGCTGGTGGCACAGGGCGCGCACTTCGCGGCGAACTGGGGCCTGGAGACGCCCCGCTACTTCGTCCCCGACGATCCGGACTTCGCAGAGACCCCGTCGTTGCGGCGGAGCAACGCGTTCGAGGTGGTGGCGGCGGAGGTGCTCGCCACCCGCGCCGGTGTCGGCCTGCTCGACACCACCGCCTTCTCGCGTTACCAGGTCACGGGTCCCGGGGCCCGGGCCTGGCTGGACCTCCTGCTGGCCGGTGTCGTACCCGAGCCGGGACGGGTCCGACTGACCCCGATGCTGAGCGGCTCGGGCCGGCTGACCGGCGACCTGACCACCACCTGCTGGGCCGACGACGAGTTCTGGCTGATGGGCTCCTACTACCTGCGGGCCTGGCACCTGCGGTGGTTCCGCGATCGGCTACCCACGGACGGCAGCGTCACGCTCAACGACATCTCCGACGTGGTCGCGGGCGTGTCGCTGTCCGGGCCGCAGTCGCTCGACCTGCTGTCCCGACTCACGACCGGCGCGGGTGACCTGCGGTGGTTGCATGCCGGCGAGCTCGATCTCGGTCCGCACCGCGTGCGGGCAGCCAGGCTGAGTGTGACCGGAGAGCTGGGCTACGAGCTCAATGTCTCAGCGACCGAGCTGGCCGGGGTGTATCGGCTGCTGCGTGAGGCCGGCGACGGCCTGGACGTGGTGCCGTTGGGATACCAGGCCCTGGACGCGATGCGGCTGGAGAAGTCCTTCGGCATCTGGTCACGCGAGTACACCTCGG
>JBBSVL010000296.1:0-3917 GCA_038233595.1 Propionibacteriales bacterium
GCGGCCTCCTCGACGCTGCGCCCCGAGCGCACCTCACGCCAGAACACCCGCTCCCACTCCCGAGGAAACCTCGGACGACCACGACCGGCCACGACACCACCCACTCAGCTCAGGTGTTGCAACGACCCCTGGAGCCCAAGGGCCCTACTTCGTCAGGACGGAGCGACCTCTGCCTCGTCCGACGAGGTGGTCGTGGCCGCCGTCCTTGCCCGGCGGGCTCGCCCAGAAACAAACTCCCACACCAGGAGAAAGGCAATCAAGCAGAACACCAGAACCCAACTTGCGTACGCCGGTGCTTCCGGGTAGGCGAGGGCCAGCCCTAGAAGCGCGATCACGCCGGCGATAATGTTGCTCGGGGTCAGTGCCGTGCAGAACAGCAGCAGGAGCAGGCCAGCGAGAAGTTGATACAGGTGTACCGACCCCTGGCCGGGATGCCATTGGGGGCGCATGTCGGCGGTGATTGCGTCGAGGCGCGGAACGAAGACCACAAACGAGACTGCTACGACCAAGCTGATGAGTCCCGCCAACCAGAAGGCCCCTTGCGTCTCGGCCAGTTCCAGCCGGATCTCGTTGAAAGCGAGGACGATGGCCACGAGGCAAGACAGCGCGTCAGCGGCCGAGACCGCAGACCAGTGAGCTGGAACCTGCTCGCGCCACTTCCGGCTGAACAACCAACCAGTCACAAGCGGCGCGAGCAACAGCCCCCCTACCCAGGAGAGTTCTTCGCTGACGTTGGCCGCCAAGCACGGGACTTTTTGGCGAAGCACTATCGGCGCGGCGGCGACGACCGCGAAGATCAGCAGGCATCCGGCAAGCTTGCCCAAGTCGCCCACCAACTGTTTGACGGCGTAGGCCGCTGCCGACTCATCCTGCATGATCACATTCAACCACAGGCCTATGGTCCGGAAGGGGATCGCTAACCGGTCAACGATCCTTCACCGACCGTCGGTCCTGCACTTGGTATCAACCTCGGCGCGTCCTAATCACCGTCACCAGCCATAGTAATAGCCAGATGCGCAACCGCCGCGACTAACGACAAATCTGCTAAGAAAACTCCGGGCATGGATTCCGTACCAGGAACAAGGCGCGGCCACCCAAAACCGTGTGCGGATCCGCTGCACACATGAAACAACCACGTGATGCGTTCTCCCAAACTGCCATCCTGCATTGCGTAACCCTTTCGCTTCAACGCTTCCTCGACTACGCGCGACATTGCGGCGAGGACCTTTTCCTCCCCAATTGGAGGACCCTGGGCTCTTAATGTTTCGAACCTCGCGCGCTGCGGCGCTAATACTTCAGGGGTCGGCCTAAGGGTCGGCGAATACTCGAACTTCTCAAAAGCGGCATAAGCCTTGATGAGGCTGTTTGAATCCTGTCGAAGTACAATATTTGCGTTTGCAAGACGTGTTTCGGGACCTTCTGGGCCAAGTACATAGATTACTCGTCCACTACCCAAAAGCGAAGTGCGGAGTAAGGCTTGCAGCACAACCGGAGATGTCGGAACATTGTTCTTCAAGAAAATGCCTATTTGAGATATGCACCCTTGAGATGCCTGCAGACTCGCGTTCAGCGTGTGTCGGATATCGACCGGAGGATCGGGTAGGCCCTCCGCAATCGATCTAACCTTCCCATTCCAGTCGGCAAGATCAAAATTGCTGTCAAAGAGTTCTCCGTGTAGCCATTCTATCGTGTCGATCAACTGAATCGTCCGTGTTAATTCATCGTGATCCGCTTGACTGCGCAGGCCTATATCGATCACGAACCGATCTTAGAGGCTCGTTTCTTGGCTTTCGCCAGCTAGCTAGCTGTGGTGCACACGCGTCACGAGTAGACCCGGCTGGGTCACAGGCTCGTGCCTGAGAGCCGGTGGAGCGTCGCCTACGACCAAGGCAACCGCCTCTGTCCGTAGCGCGCCCCCAACTTGTCCCGCAAGCCCAACGGCTACCGGCGCTACGACGCCTCGACGATCACCCGCCTGGAGTTCATCCGCAGCGGCCAGGGAGCAGGGCTGACCCTCGCCGAGATCGCCACCATCCTCGCCCTCCGCGACGACGGTCAGACCCCCTGCGCCCACGTCCGCACCCTGCTCACCGCGAAGCTGGCCGAGGTCCACACCCGGCAGCGCCAGCTCCGCGCCCTCGAGACCGAGCTCGACACCCTCATCAGCCGCAGCGACGCCCTCGACCCCGCCGACTGCACCGACACCCAGATCTGTCACATCGTGATGGCCGCCCGGTAGCTGCCCACCAGCCCGTCGCCCGAGGGCGTTGCCGGTTCAGGACACAGACGTCGTGGCGAGTGCACCGTGCGGGCTCGACGCCGGAGTCCGCTTGCGGCGCCACTGACGGTGCCCTCCGCACTCACCCTGTTGCCGCGTGCCGTCCGCGGGGTTCAATCCCGGCCGCGTCCCATCTGTGTCACTATCTAGCCATGCAAGCAGGTAGTGAGTCAGGCGGAGAGCAGCCGGCGGTGGAGCACGTGGAGCTGGCGGTGGAGACCTTCCGCATGCTCGCTGACGTGACCCGGGTGCAGATGTTGTGGGCGTTGCGGGAGCGTGAGCTGTCGGTCAACGAGCTGGCCGCAGTGGTGGGCAAGCCGGCGGCGTCGATGTCGCAGCACCTGGCGAAGATGCGCCTGGCCCGGCTGGTGAGCACCCGCCGGGAGGGCACGAAGGTGTTCTACCGGTTGGACAACGCCCACGTGCGCCAGCTCGTGGAGGACGCGGTGTTCAACGCCGAGCACGCCGGTGCTGAGGTCCCGGCCCACCACCGGGGCGGCACCGTTGTCGCCGAGCTGCGCGCCGCCCGCAACGGGGGCACCGGCTGATGAGCGGCACTGGTCACGAGGTCGACCACGGCCACGGTCACCGGGAGCAGCCGCCCGTTGGTAGCTCGACCGACGTCCAGGTCGACGACGACCTCGGGGGTCACGATCACGGTCACGGACACGGACACGGTCGGGGAGATCACGGTGGGGAGCACGCTCACCGGGGTGGCGTCGTGGGTTTCGTGCTGTCGCTGGTGCGTCCGCACTCCCACGACGCGGCGGACTCGGTGGACTCCGCGTTGGAGGGCAGCGCCGAGGGCATCCGGGCGGTGAAGATCAGCCTCGCCGTGCTCGGGGTGACCGCGGTCGCGCAGCTGGTGGTGGTGCTGCTCACCGGGTCGGTCGCCCTGCTCGCGGACACCATCCACAACTTCTCCGACGCCCTGACCGCGATCCCGCTGTGGGCGGCGTTCGTGCTGGGCCGCCGGGCGGCGACACGGCGCTTCACCTACGGCTACGGCCGCGCCGAGGACCTCGCCGGGGTGTTCATCGTCCTCATGATCGCCGTCTCCGCCCTGGTCGCCGGATACGAGTCGGTCCGTCGGCTGCTGGACCCGCAGCCCATCAACCACGTCGGGGTCGTCATCGCCGCCGGCCTCATCGGCTTCGCCGGCAACGAGCTCGTAGCCCTCTACCGCATCCGCATCGGACGGCGCATCGGCTCCGCCGCCCTGGTCGCCGACGGGTTGCACGCCCGCACCGACGGGTTCACCTCCCTCGCCGTCGTCGTCGGCGCCCTCGGGGTGCTGGCCGGGTTCCCCCTGGCCGACCCGATCGTCGGCATCCTCATCACCGTCGCGATCCTCGTCGTGCTCCGTGGCGCCGTCACCGACATCGGACGTCGCCTCATGGACGCCGTCGACCCCGCCCTGGTCGACACCGCCGAGGCCAGCCTGACCACCGTCCCCGGCGTCGTCGGCGTGGAGGACCTGAAGCTGCGGTGGGTCGGGCTGGACCGTTCCCGTTTTGGTGGACACGGCGTAGGGGTCGCCCTGTTCGGGAGGTATGAAGGATGGGTTCCACTCGCCGGCATTTCACGCAGGAGTACAAGGCTCAGGCGGTAGGCTTGGTGATCGAGGATCGGCGTTCGA
>JBBSVL010000297.1:0-3903 GCA_038233595.1 Propionibacteriales bacterium
AGGGAGACCTGGATCAGCCGGATCGAGGTGCCGAGGGTGACCCAGATCGGCCACGGATAATAGAACCCGCCGCCTCCGATCGACGTGGCGATCCAGATCACCCAGCAGATCAGCGAGGGGACCAGGAAGCCGCTGAATGCGTTGCGGCGGGCATGGGCGTACTTCTGCTCCGCTTGGGTCTGCACAGCAGCCGGGCTGGAGAGCACCAGGGCACCGCTGGTCTCCGGGTCCGGAGCGAGGTCGCGCAACGGCGTGACCAGCTCCCCGAGCGTCTTGCTGGTCTGCACGCCGGTGGACCGCTCGTCGTACTCCTCGCGGTCCAGTCGGCCGTCGGCATAGGCGGTCGCCAGTGCGTCCAGGGCCAGGCTCCGGTCGAAGTCGGAGGCGCGGAGGGCAGCGTTGTGCTGGGACCGTGGGTCACTGCTGAACCTGTCCCAGGCCACCACGGGTGCGTCGCTCATAGACGCAGTCTAGGAAGACGCCGGCCCGGCGCCCAGCCCGATTGTCATGTGTCCGGGGGCTCGCACTGTAGGCCCGGTGACGAAGGGCGCCTGCTTGACTGGCCAGGTGACCGATCGTGCCTTCGAGTACTCCAACCTCAGCGGCCGACCGGCCGGTCCGGTGCTCACCCTCGCGGCGCGGTTCCTGTCCGGCGTACGAGAGGTCCAGGCCCAGGTCGCGCCCTATGCGCACGCCTGGGAGGAGCACAACCGCGTGGCCGCGTCCGGCACGGGCCCGCTGTGGGTCACCCTTGGCGACTCGATGGCCCAGGGCATCGGTGCGAGCCGCCATGACCTCGGCTGGCCGGGTCAGCTCGCCGCAGGCCTCCCCCACCACCGGCTGGTCAACCTCTCGGTGACCGGCGGCCGGGTCATCGACCTGCTCGAGCGGCAGCTGCCGGCGATGGGGACACTCGGGGTGGAGCCGGAGCTGGTCACCGTCATCATCGGCAGCAACGACCTGTTCAGCCCTCAGCATCGTCGGGACCTGCCCACCGCTCTGTCCGCGCTCCTGGATCGGCTGCCGGCCGGCACGGTGATGGCCAGCCAGCCCGGCAGCCGTCCCGGGTCGCTCCAGTTCAACGACCAGCTCGACGCTGCGGCGAAACGGCGCGGGCTGGTGGTCGCCGAGTTCCGTGACCCGCGGATGCGCAGCTGGCGGGGCAAGCTCGCCCAGGACCATTTCCACCCCAACGATCTCGGCTACGCCGGGATGGCCCAGATCATGGCCGAGACCGTGGCTCGACGGCTCGCCTGACGCGCTCGGATGGAGCCGACCGTCGAGTCAGTGCTTCTCGCAGGCGATGTGGTCCTTGTCGCGGTCGCGACCCGTGTTGGCGTTGTAGACGGCGTTGTTGCGGGTGAAGGTGGTGACCCGGTGGCCCGACGAGACGTGGTCCACGGCTCCGTGCCGGCCAACCCCGTGGGGGTAGGCGTGGTTCAGCTGGGCGCAGTTGCTGAAGTGCCGCACTCTCGGTGCCGCGTCTGCCGCGTGCGCCGTCCCGCCGACGAGCATCGTGGTTGCCGCGGTGGCGATGAGCAGCTTCTTGAGCATGGTGGGTCCTTCGCGACGTGTACTGGGCAACGGTCGCGGCTAGTCTGCGTCAGACACCGGACCGGTGTGTGCCGAATCGCGAAGCTCGGCCTTCCACGCCCGGTACTTCTCCCGCAGGCAGCTGCCGCAGGGCCGGTAGCCGGCGGCGATCGCCGCAGCCTCGTCGGCGAAGAAGACCCGGTGCCGGAGGAACGCCTCCGGGAAGCGCTGGCCCGCACTCCGCGCCGCGCCGCAGCCCATCGTCCCGTAGACCTTCTGCTTGCGGTTGCCGCCGTACTCCCCCGGTGTGCGGCTCGGGTACGTCGAGCCATCTGCTGCTGTCAACGTGTAGGTCATGCCGCGCCGCGCTCCAGGTCGAGCAGGGTCCGCTTCGCGTCGGTCCCGCCGGCGTACTGGCCCATCGACCCGTCCGAGCGCACCACCCGGTGGCAGGGCAGCACCAGCGGGAGCGGGTTCCTCGCGCACGCGGTGCCGACGGCCCGGACGGCCCGGGGGCTGCCCGCGGCGGCCGCGACCACTGCGTAGCTGGCGGTCCGGCCGTAGCCGATGTCGCGCAGGTGCTCGATCACCTGGCGGCGGAAGCCGTGCGCGAGCTGGAGGTCGAGGGGTACGTCGAACCCGCGTCGGCTCCCCGCGAAGTACTCGTCCAGCTCGTGCGCCATCACATCGAGCCGCTTCGGGGCCAGCAGGATCCGCGGGCTGACCCGCTCGGCGAGCTCGGCCAGCACTGCGTCCTGCCCCTGTACGGCGAAGCCCACCCGGACCACGCCCTTCACGGTGGCTGCCAGCAGCAGGGTGCCGAGCGGGCTGTCGATCGTGCGGTAGCCGATGTCGAGGAGGTGCTGGTCCTCGGCCCGCCGGGTCAGCGTCTTGTGCAGCCGAGCCAGGGCCGCGTCGTCGACACGGATGTCCAGCTGGGTCTCTGAGTGCGTCTCTGGATCGTTCATCGGGTCTCCTTCAGGTGGTCGCGCAGGCTCTTGATGCCGTCGGCACAGGCTCGCCGGGCGGCCGCGTCGGTGCCACCGACCAGCTCGGCCACCTCGCGGTGGCTCAGCCCGCCGAGGTGGTGGTAGGCCACGGCCAGGCGTTGCTTCTCGGGCAGCCGCTTCAGCGCCGCGTAGAGCTGGTCGCCCTCGTGCGGGTCGGGGTCGCGCACCGGCTGGTCGGGCAGCTCGCCGGTGGGGACGGCCCGCCGGCGCTCTGCTCGTCGTACGTCGATGGCCTTGCGGTGGGCGACCGTGACCAGCCACGCCTCGACGTTGGCCGTCTCGCCGAGCTGCGGATAGGCCTTCAACGCGGCCAGGAAGGTCTCGGCCCAGGCGTCGTCCGCCTCGACCGGCCCGAGCACGGCCCGGCACACCCGGAGCACGGTCGGTCCGTGCCGGGTGACGATCTGCTCGAAAGGCAACACGTGCTGTAGACGCTCCCGGTGTCGCGGATGTGAGGTCAGGCTCGCAGATTCGATCCACGGATCCTGGATCAGGGGTGAAGCAGCACGACGACACAGGCTGAGCTACGTATGTCGCGCTCTTGCCCGTCGTAACGATGAGGCAATACGGTGGCGGGCATGGAGCTGCTGCCGTCCGCGCACCTCGACACCTTCTGCCGCGACCACCTGCCGCCGTCAGGGCAGTGGCCGGAGCTGGTCTTCGAGCTCCCGGAGCTGCAGTACCCTGACCGGCTGAACTGCGCCACCGCCCTCCTCGACGACGTGATCGACAGGCACGGTGCCGACCGCCCCTGCCTGCACGCCCCCGGGCAGGACACCTGGACCTACGCCGACCTGCTGGCCACCTCGAACCGGATCGCGCATGTCCTGGTCGATGATCTCGGCATCGTGCCCGGCAACCGGGTCCTGCTGCGCGGCCCGAACAACCCGATGCTCGCTGCCTGCTGGTTCGCGGTGCTCAAGGCAGGTGCGGTGGCGGTCAGCACGATGGCGCTGCTCCGCGCCGGTGAGCTCCGCACGATCCACGAGATCGCGCAGCTCGACGCGGCGCTGGTCGACCATCGCTTCCTCGAGGACGCACAGGCCCTGGCCGTCCCGACCCTGGCGTACGGCGGGCCCGAACCCGACGACCTGACCCAGCGGATGGCGTCACGACCGGCGGAGTTCGACGACGTGCCCACCTCGTGCGACGACGTGGCGCTGCTCGCCCTCACCTCCGGCACCACCGGCCGTCCGAAGGCCACCATGCACTTCCACCGCGACGTGCTGGCCGTCTGCGACACCTTCTCGCGGCACGTGCTCCGGCCCGACCCGGACGACGTGTTCACCGGCACTCCGCCGTTCGCGTTCACCTTCGGTCTCGGGGCCGTGCTGCTGTTCCCGCTGCACGTCGGCGCGTC
>JBBSVL010000298.1:0-3893 GCA_038233595.1 Propionibacteriales bacterium
CCCAGGTGGTGCCCAAGAAGTTCACGCACCAGAAGGTGTGCGGCCCGTCCGGCTGGTACGGCGAGGAGACGCTTGACGTCGAGGCTGAGCACGCGATGGCGCCGGGTGCCAACATCGTGTACTACGCGGCCACGAGCTGCTTCGACGACGACTTCATCGATGTCCTGGCCAAGGTTGTCGACCTGAACAAGGCGTCGCTGGTGAGCAACTCTTACGGCGACCTGGAGCAGAACACGAGCGCGGAGAACATCGCCGCCTACGAGCAGGCGTTCATGCAGGGAGCGATGCAGGGGATCGGTTTCATGTTCTCATCCGGGGACAACGGTGACGAGCTGCAGAACAGCGCGTTGAAGCAGACCGACTACCCCACCTCCGACCCGTACGTCACCTCGGTCGGCGGCACCGCGGACGCGATCGGCGGCGACGGCCAGTTCCTCTTCCAGACCGGCTGGGGCACCGACAAGTTCTCGCTCAGTGCCGACGGCAAGAGCTGGAACCCGGTCGGGTACCTCTATGGTGCCGGCGGAGGCGACTCGGGCCTGTTCAACCAGCCCGCATACCAGCGGGGTGTGCTGCCGCCTTCGAACGGCAGCGGCCGAGCGGTCCCGGACGTTGCCATGGACGCGGACCCGACCACCGGCATGCTGGTGGGGGAGACGCAGACCTTCCCGGGCGGCGTGTACTACAGCGAGTTCCGCATCGGCGGCACCAGCCTGGCGTCGCCGCTGTTCGCCGGCATGACTGCCCTGCGGGAGCAGAACGCCGGAGGACGCCTGGGGTTCCTGAACCCGACGATCTACGCTCAGGCTGGCACCCCGACGTTCACCGACGTCAAGGGCAAGCCGAACGATGCCGGGAACGTGCGAGTGGACTACAAGAACGGTGTGGACCCCGAGGGCGGGTTGCTCTACAGCATCAGGACGTTCAACCAGGACTCCTCGTTGAAGGTCACCAGGGGCTGGGACGACGTCACGGGCGTCGGTGCGCCGCGCCCGGGCTGGATCACCGGCACAAAGTAGTGGTCATCATCTAGCACTGCGAGTCGGTCCCGTCGGAAACCGTTCCGGCGGGACCGCTTGCTCCTGGGCCCGGGAGACGCACGCTGGGCATGGTGCCCACAACCGCCATCGCGTGATCGCCAACATCAAACTTGTACTGGCAGCGGCACCGTCGACACGGCCGACGGGCGTTCGGCGACTGAGCCGGATCCGGCCTCCGAGTCGCCCGGTAGAGAGCCCACCTGGTAACGGGGGCACTAGGTGGACCCTCTCCGGGTAGTGATCAAGTCACTAGCCTTCTTCGGTGCTTCACTCTCCGGCGAACTCCCGGGGGGTGAACTCCCGGGGGGTGAACTCCCGGGGGGTGAACTCCCGGGGGGTGATTTCCCTTGGGCTGGCGTTCATGGCGGTCCCTCCTCTCGTGTCTCGAAGCTGTACTGGCGGGCAAGCGGACCCTGGATGTGACTGGTCCGCTCTTCGCGGTCCCTGGTCCGTGACACCGTCACGTGCAAGAGGGAACGGGAAGCTAGAAGGGCCGCGGCGAGCGCGAACGCGACTCCCACGACCGAAGGTCCGACGACTCCGAGGTTCTGTGCAGCCGCGCCGCAGGCGGTGGCCCCGAAGGCGCTGCCGACGAGGAGCGCCGACAGGCGCCAGGAGAACGTCTCGGTGCGGAGTCCTGGTCTGGCCACGTGGTTCATCCGGTCCATCACCAACACCAGCATCGGGGCACTGCACACCTCGGCGACCAGGCTGACTGTGAACACCGTGACGGCGTTCGCATCGAGAGTGGTGACTGCGCCGACGGCAACCAGACCCACGGCCCACGCGGCGTACCAGGCACGCAGGTCGAACCTGGTCAGCCACCGGTACCCAGCTCCGTACGCTGCGGCAGCAACCAGCGCCCCGACGCACGCCCCGGCGAAGATCACCCCGACCAGGCCGGGGGTGTGCCGGGCCTGCGCCCATCCGATGATGGAGAACTCCATGCCCTGGGAGCCGAGCGCGTACCCGAAGGACAGGGCGAGCACCAGCACCATTCCCGGCTGACGCAACGCGGCCAGGCGGTGGGTGCGCTCGGTGACAGTCGGCAGCCCACGTACTCGAGGGCTCAGCGTAACCAGGATCACGCCCACCGCATTTGCGGCCGCGGAGACCAGCAGCGCCACCGGGGTCAGTCCCCAGATCGCGAGCAGCCCGACGAAGGCGGGCCCCGCGATGTAGAACGCCGGCACCAGAACCCCTTCGACGGCATTCGCGGTGCAGTTCGCCTTCTCGTCCAGGAACGTGTTCCACACGCTGCGGACCACCTGCGCGACGGGAGGTAGCGACAGACCCGCCGCTGCCGCAGCGAGCGGCAACGTCCAGGTCGGTGCCGGGACCACCCCCAGGCAGACCACGGCGAAAACAATCAGGGTCATCGGGTAAACGACGCCGGTGGTGACAAGGATGCCGACCGGTCCTCGACGGTCCACGGCTCGTCCGACAACCGGCATGCCGACCCCCATCGCGAGGGCGTAGCAGGCGGTCACCAGGCCCGCCAGCGCCAGCGAACCCGTCCGGTGCAGAGTCGCCAGGGTGAAGGTCAGCGCGATCATGCCGGTGGGCAGTCTTGCGAGGATGAAGCCGACGAGGAGCCCGGGTGCTCCCGGGGTACGCCACAGCTGCCGGTAGTCGCCCCATCCGCGGCCTTCGTTGGGTGGGCTCGTCTCGACGACAGGCTCGGCAGCACGTTGTGCAACACGTGGGGCGGGAATACGTTGCGCGACACGTGGGGCGCCAACATGGGGGGTGGCACCGGCAGCGGGCGTTCCGGTGAGGGCGTCGCGGCGCTCCTGGACGCTCGTCATCGCCGACCACGCGGAAATGCTCGTGCGAAAGAACATGCTCGCCAGCAATAGTTCACGCACATGGTCAGCCCTCGTTTTTTCGACCGCGTCCGTTGCGCGGCGGGGTCAGGAACGAGGGAACCGTATCGCCGGAAATCGGACGGCACCATGGAAATTGCAATATTTCCATCAATGTATTGTGATGGGTGTCGAGATTGTCATGGTTTGGACGTTTTGAGCGCCGACCGCATAAACCAGTATGCGTTATTACTGACGATTGTCGTAGATGCCAGTAAGTGAGTTATTCGTCCGATTCATCCCGGAATGAACCACGATACGTGCAGGGGTGCACCGGTGGCTCGGGACACGTTGTGCGTCCCCGATGGCCGCTACCCGAACGGGTCCCGGCGCGTTCGAGGTTTCGAGAATGCGCGCAGCCTGGATTGTCGTGCGCGGGCGACGACGTCCGCGATAGGCCAGGCAATCCGCCTACTCACAAACGTGACTGTCTGTCCAGAGTCCGGCTGCCCTATTTTTCAAAACCAGGGGCGTCTGCATTGACGCCGTCGGGGGAGCCGGCCCACTGCGTTCTGGTGACGAAGAATCGGCTATTGGTCTAACGGTTGTGTTCGCATTTGTTCGTCGCCACCGGCGGCGCAGGCTCGGGCGACGCCAACCGGAAAGTGCCGTGCGCGGTGAAGACCATCCCGGCGAAGCGCTCGCCGATGCGGCGGTGGGCGGTGGCATCCGGATGGAGCTGATCGGGCAGCGGCAGCTCGGCGAAGTCCGCCTCACCGTAGAGGTCGCGGCCGTCGAGGTAGTGCAGGTTCGGGTCATCGCCCGCTCGCTGCGCCACGATCCGGGACAGATCGTCCTTCCGTGGTCTCGTTGTGCGGCAGCCAGATCTCGATGTCCTTGGTTTCGTCGGGCAGTCCGGTGAAGCGAAGCGTGCCCGCCTGGCCGGCCTGGTTCTCGGCGGTTCCGGTGGACATGTCGATGGTCTTGGTGTTGCCGCCTGGCACGCTGGCCTGGCCGGCCAGGCGGCCGTCTACGACCAGGTCGTACA
>JBBSVL010000299.1:0-3865 GCA_038233595.1 Propionibacteriales bacterium
AACGGGTACGTGTACGGCGTCCAGCTGGTCCAGTCGCGTGACGGCCAACCGTCCGGGGCGTCTTGGCCGATCGGGAAGGCGACGATCGGCATAGTCGGTGTCACGAGCAGGTCGTGATCCCGATGGAACATCCCCATTCGGTGACCGAGCTCCATGCGTGCAGCGGTGGCGTCGAGGTAGTCCGATGCTGAGTAGCCTGCACCTTTCTCGGCGGCCGCACGCAGGGCCGGATCCACCCGGTCGAGCGCGTTGGGACCGTACTGCTCGAGCACCTTGGCGACGCCGCAGAACCACAGCACTTGGAACGACTCGATCGGGTCGGTGAATCCCGGGTCGATCTCCTCGACGTGTGCGCCGGCGTCAATAAGCACCGCGACCGCTGCGCGTACCGCCAGATCGACCTCGGGGTCGTTGGACGCAAAGCCGAGGTTTGGGGAGAACGCGATCCGTACGCCGGCGATCCCCTGATCGAGCTGGTCCAGGAAAGACCTCGTGGGGCTGGGCATTGCGGACCAGTCGCGCGGGTCGGGTCCGGTCACCACGTCCATCATGAGCGCGGCATCAACGACCGATCGGGTGATTGGGCCGGCGTGCGAGAGAGTCCCGAACGGGCTGGCCGGCCACAGCGGGATCAGCCCGTAGGTTGGCTTGATCGCGACAGTGCCAGTGAACGAGGCCGGGATCCGCACCGACCCACCACCATCTGTTCCGAGTGACCAGCTGCCCATGCCCAGGCCAACAGCCGCAGCCGACCCGCCGCTAGAGCCGCCCGCGGTTAGTGCGGGATCCCATGGGTTCCCGGTGGCACCGTGGCGCAGTGAGTCGGTGACCCCCTTCCAGGCGAACTCGGGGGTTGTCGTCTTGCCCAGGAATACCGTGCCGGCCTCGCGGAGCCGTGCCACGGCCGGCGCGTCGTGCGGCCACGGCTGCTCCTCGTTGATCAACCGAGTGCCGCGCAACGTCGGCCAACCCTTGGTGTAGAAGATGTCCTTGATCGACGTCGGCACGCCGTCGACCGGTCCCAAAGGTCGACCGGACCTCCATCGTGACTCCGACTTCCGGGCGGCGGCCAGGGCGCCTTCCTCGTCGACGAGGACGAAGGCGTTGACTACACCGTCGTAGGCCGCGATCGCGTTGAGCGCAGCCGTGGTGGCCTCCACAGGGGAGAACTCGCCGCTGCGGTAACCGGCCAGCAGGTCTGCGACTGCCATGCGTGCCAGACCGGCCACTACGACTGCCAACGCACCGCGTTGTCCACAAACCGGTGCGCCAGCGTGTCCCGCCAACCGCAGGCGTCCCCCCTCCGGGTCGGGTCGGTCGACCGCGTCACCAGCACCACGTGGTCGGCCCAGCCGACATGTCGGGCGAGGTCCTCGCTGGCCAGCACGTCGCCGAAGTCCGGGTCTGCTGTACGAGCAGTCCGTCCGGCGCCGCGCACCTGCATTCCGACCGCTTGGAGCAGCCGGCAATCTCGCGTCCGATGGCACCGGTGCCGATCACGAGTGCCTTGTGTCCCTTGATGTACTCGCTCTCCCGGTGCTGCCCGGGCCGGCGACGCCGCAGGTCGTTGCTGAGAGGGAGCATGGGGTTCCGACTGATTGTGTTGGCACCGCTGGTCACCAGTATCGACGCACGAGCGGGGATGCCTAGGTTCGAGGGTCGTGCCAGCACGACGGGAACGGCTCGCTGCCGTGCCCCCAAGGGCCGCTAGCGGGGGAGGGATGTGTGGCATGGCTACCACCCTGCGCCTACCGGATCGGTCTGTCGAGAACCACAAGCCGAATCGCGGTGAATGGTCGCACCCGGTCAGACCTTAGAACCCACCACGCCAAGGGAGGCACCTTTATCTCCACGGCGGCTGGCCGCGCTCCACGCCGTCTGGCACCATCGTGTGGTGACGACGTCGGGACTTGACCTCACGGGGCGCGTCGCAGTGGTGACCGGGGCCGGGAGCCCCACCGGCATCGGCTTCGCAGTATGCCGGCGGCTCGGTGAGCTCGGCGCCGCCGTGGCGCTCACCGCCACCACTGACCGCGTGCGCGACCGGGTGCGGGACTTGCAGGAATCGGGCGTCCGGGCCACTGGCTTGGTCGCAGACCTCACGGACCCGGCCGCGGCGGAGGACGTGGTCGCCACAGCCACGGGGCGATGGGGCAGGGTGGACATCCTGGTGAACAACGCTGGGATGGTGTCGGTGAGCGACGACGACGCCCTTTCCGGCGGTGTCGACGGACTGCCGTACGACGCCTGGCAACACAGCCTGCGCCGCAACCTAGATACTGCCTTCCTGATGACCCGGTCGACGGTGCCGGCCATGCGGGGTAACGGGTGGGGGCGGATCGTGATGGTCTCCAGTGTCACCGGCCCCGTGATGGCGATGCGCGGGAACTCGGCCTACGCCGCGGCGAAGGCGGCGGTTGTCGGCCTGGTGCGCTCCCTGGCCGTCGACCTGGCTCTCGACGGCATCACCGCCAACGCCGTCGCGCCGGGCTGGATCGCCACGGGCTCCCAGACCGCCGACGAGGTACGGGAGGGGGAGATGGTTCCGATGCGTCGCAGCGGCACCCCCGATGAGATCGCATGGCCGATTGCGTGGCTGTGCACCCCTGGCGCGGCTTACGTGACTGGCCAGTGCCTGGTCGTGGACGGCGGCAACTCAGTGGCCGAACAGCGGACGCGGTAAGAGGCTGGGGCGGCGTCATCGACCGGCGCGAAGGGTGCCCTCCAGTCCATCGATGAACAGGTCGGTGTGGTCGTCGCCGAAGACGAGCGGGGGTCGGATCTTCAAGGTAGCGCCCTCCCGTCCGGTGCGACCGATCAGCACACCCCTGTCCCTCATGCCTTCGACGATCCGCCTGGTGCGGTCCGGGTCGGACCGACCGGTCGCGGGATCCACGATGTCGAGAGCGACCGCAAGCCCCCAGCCGCGTACGTCGCCCACCCGCGGGTCCTCGGCGGTGACATCGCGCAACCCCCTCAGCAGTCGGGCGCCCGTCTTGGCTACGCGAGCGACGACGTGCTCCTCCTCGATGGTCCGAAGTACTGCGACCGCCGCTGCACACGCGGCGGTGCCGCCGCCGAACGTGCTGAAGTAGTCGGTGTCCGCGATGAACGGATCCACCAGTTCCGCGGGGCCGCACACGGCGGCGACCGGGTACCCGTTGCCCATCGGCTTGCCCAGGGTTACCAGATCAGCGGGTACCTGGCCTGCCACGAAGCTCCACAGGTTGTCCCCGGTGCGCCCGTGACCGGCCTGCACCTCGTCAGCGACGTACAGTCCGCCCGCTGCATGCACTAGGGCGGCAGCCTCTGCGGTCCAGTCGTGAGCCGGCCCGCGGATGCCGTCGCTGGTCAACACACCGTCGACGAGCATGGCCGCCACGCCATGGCCTGCGGCGTCGAGGCTCTCGACCGCTGACGCCACCGCAGCCGGCGAGGCCGGCGGAGGCTCGACCAGCCGTATATGGGGGGGAGGCGCATTGTCGCCCCAACTCTCCGGCGAGAACGCGAAGGTCGCCTCCGTGACACCGTGGTATGCCCAGGAGGTCGCGATACCGCCCGAAGCGCCGGTGGCATGGCGCGCGATCCGCCACGCCAGGTCGTTAGCCTCGCTGCCGGAGTTCACAAGCAGAACTCGGTCCAACCGAGCCGGGAGGGTGGCCAGGAGCCGTTCTGCCAGCTCGACGGGGGCCTCCTGCAGGTAGCGGCTGTTGGTGTTGAGCGTGGCCAGCTGGGAGCAGACCGCGTCGACGACCGCCGGGTGAGAGTGTCCCAGCACCGGTACGTTGTTGTAGGCATCGAGGTAGCGGCGCCCGTCGGCCCCCTCCAGAAACAACCCTCGTCCACCCACGAGATGCACCGGATG
>JBBSVL010000300.1:0-3822 GCA_038233595.1 Propionibacteriales bacterium
ACGGGTGCACCTGCTCGGCAACAGCCTGGGTGGGGGTACGGCGACCCGCTTCGCCCTGATGCACCCCGACCGGGTCGGCCGGTTGGTCCTGATGGGCCCGGGCGGGCTCTCGCTGAACCTGTTCCATGCCGAGCCCACCGAGGGCATCCAGCGGCTCTACGACTTCGCGGGCAGCCCGACGCTAGAGTCGTTGGAGGCCTTCATGCGCACGATGGTGGTCAACCAGGACCTGATCACCCCCGAGCTGGTGGCCGAGCGGTTCGCACATGCGACCGCTCCGGGGGCCCAGCAGGCGATGGCCGCGATGGGCGCCTCGATGATGAAGCCGGACACCTATGAGGAGGGCTTCGTCTGGCGCGACGCCTACAAGCTGCGTCGCCCGGTGCTGCTCACCTGGGGTCGCGAGGACCGGGTGAACCCGCTCGACGGCGCGCTGCTCGGGCTCAAGCTGATCCCGAAGGCCGAGCTGCACGTGTTCCCCAACTGCGGCCACTGGGCACAGATCGAGGCCGCGGACGCCTTCTTCGAGGTCACCACGACGTTCCTGGACCAGCATCGCGAGAAGAGCCACCCATGATCGAGATCCGCTCGCTCGGCTACGTCCGCGTGGAGAGCACCGACCTCGAGCAGTGGCGGCACTTCGCGGGAAAGGTGCTCGGCTTCGGCGAAGGCCGCGGGCCCGATCCCGAGCACCTGTACTTCCGGCTCGACGAGCTCTCCGCCCGGCTGGTCGTCGTACCTTCCGAGCACGACCGGCTCGGCGCCATGGGCTGGGAGGTCGCCGACCACCGCGCTCTCGCCGAGGCCACCGAGCACCTGAAGAACCACGGCGTCGCCGTTGAGTCCGGTACGACGCAGGAGCTGGCCGAGCGGCGCGTGGAGGGGATGGTCCGGTTCAGCGACCCCTTCGACAACGTCTTCGAGCTGTTCCACGGGGCCACCTACGAGCGCCGTCCGCTGGTCACGCCGTACGCCCAGAGGTTCGTCACCGGCGAGCAGGGGATGGGCCACATCGTGGTGCCGGTGTCTGATGACGAGGCGGCGCTGAGCTTCTACGACGAGGTGCTCGGCTTCCGGCTGCGGGACTCGATGCGGATGCCGGGGGAGCTCGTCGGCAAGGAGCCGGGGTCGACCGCCTGGCTGCGCTTCCTGGGGTGCAACCCGAGGCACCACAGCTTGGCTTTCCTTCCGATGCCCAACCCGGCCCGCTGCGTGCACATCATGGTCGAGGTGGAGAAGCTCGACGACGTCGGCCGCGCGCTCGAACGCGTCCGCAAGCACAAGGTGCCGCTGTCGGCCACCCTCGGGCGACACATGAACGACCAGATGGTGTCCTTCTACGTGCGCTCTCCCGGGGGCTTCGACATCGAGTACGGCACCGACGGTCTCACCGTCGACGACCGGTGGGTAGCCCGCGAGAGCACGGCCGTCTCGTACTGGGGGCACGACTTCTCGGTCGGGCAGCAGGCGCCAGAATGGGGAGCGTGACCGACCACCATGACGCCCGGGACCTCGATGACGTGCCGGAGGGCATGCGATCCGACGCCCGGGAGACCTGGCCCAGCCAGGAGCTGATCAGCTCCTGGCTCGGTGACTTCGACTTCGAGCTGCGTCCCGGCGAGCCGAGTCACATCGACCCCGAGGACGCCGAGGCCGTTGAACGGGCGCGCACCTTCCGGGACGTGCTCGGCCGGTTCGCCACCGGGGTGGCCGTGGTGACCGCGATCTCTGACGGTGAGCCGGTCGGGATGACCTGCCAGTCGTTCAGCTCGGTCTCGCTGAGCCCGCCGCTGGTGCTGTTCTGCCCGGCGAAGACGTCGCGGGCCTGGCCCCTGATCCAACGGTCCGGCGCGTTCTGCGTGAACCTGCTGGCCGACGGGCAGCACGAGGTGTCCAACGTGATGGCGACCAAGGGCATCGACAAGTTCGCGGAGCTCAGCTGGGAGCCTTCACCCCGCACCCGGTCGCCGCTGCTGGACGGCGTCCTCGGCTTCGTCGACTGCACGATCCACGCCGTCCACGAGGCCGGTGACCACTTCGTGGTGCTCGGCCGGGTCCAGGAGCTCGCGTCGTACGACGACGCGGTCGACCCACTACTGTTCTTCGAGGGCCGCTACCGCAGTGCCCACCCGCTCCGCGCACCGTGACCCTCGGCCCTGCGACTCGGGAGCCGACTTGGGGGCGACCGGGAAGGGGAGCAACGGTGTACTTCGTCGGGATCGACCTGGCCTGGGGCGTGCGGCGCCCGACCGGCGTTGCGGTCCTCGATGCCGACGGCCGGTTGGTGCACCTGTCTGCCTGCCGTACGGATGCCGAGATCGCCGCGGTCCTCACGCCGTACCTCACGGGCCGGTGTGTGGTCGGCGTCGACGCACCTCTGGTCGTCACGAACGCGACCGGCAACCGGCCCTGCGAGCAAGAGCTGAACCAGGACTTCGCCAGGTTCGACTCGGGCGCGCACCCGTCCAACACCGGCAAGCCCGAGTTCAGCGACGGCACCCGTGGCGGCACCCTGGCGACCGCTCTGGGCCTCGACCTCGACCCGGGAGTCCGCGGCGGCAGGCGGGCGATCGAGGTCTACCCGCACGCCGCGACCATCTCGTTGTTCCGTCTCGGCCGGACGCTGAAGTACAAGAACAAGCCCGGCCGCAGCATCGAGCAGCTGCGCGACGCGCTGCTCGTCCTGATGCACCTGCTGGAGGGGCTGGCGGTGGCGACCACCTCCCTGGACGTGACGCACAGTCAGGACTGGCGCCGGCTCGTCGCGGACGTGGAGTCGGCCCAGCGCAAGAGCGACCTGCGCCGGGTCGAGG
This sequence comes from Propionibacteriales bacterium, assembly GCA_038233595.1. Classification (GTDB taxonomy): domain Bacteria; phylum Actinomycetota; class Actinomycetes; order Propionibacteriales; family Nocardioidaceae; genus Marmoricola. Next base: position 2,814 of record JBBSVL010000300.1, read on the forward strand.
ACCAGGTCGACGCGGTGCTGTGCGCCTACGTCGCGCGGTTCGCCGAGCTGGAGCCCGGGCACACCACGACGTACGGCGACCGCGCCACCGGCCAGATCGTGACGCCGACCCTCCCCGAAGGGCTGCAGCCGACCCCACGTGAGCGTCGCCCGCGGACCCGGAGCGTCCAGTCCGCGGTGGCGACCTATACCGAGGTGCAGCCCGCGCTCCAGGAGGCGGCATCGGGTTGCGTCGCGCTGCTGACCAGGATGCTCGACGACGCGGGCATCAACTACCTCAGCATCACCGGACGCGCCAAGAGCGTGGCCTCCTTCGCGGCGAAGGCGAACCGGACCACCGCCGGGGTGCGGGTCTTCGACGACCCACTGGCGCAGATCACCGACCAGATCGGGCTCCGGGTGATCACCTACCTGCACCGCGACGTCTCCGCTGTCGCGAACCTGCTGGCCGACCAGTTCGAGGTGCTCGACGACCGCGACATGGGGCAGGAGACTGCCAGCGAGGGCCGGTTCGGCTACGCCAGCCGGCACCTGTCGCTGGGGCTGGACGACGCCCGGCGCAAGTCCGTCGGGCGGGCGCTCGGCTCCCGGCCGGTCCAGGTGCAGATCCGCACGGTCCTCCAGCATGCCTGGGCGGAGTTCGAGCACGACATCCGCTACAAGGGCACGATCCCCGAGGAGCAGGTGCCCGACCTGGACCGCCGCTTCACTCTGGCGGCGGGGTTGTTGGAGCTGGCCGACCGGGAGTTCTCGATGATCCGCGACGAGCTGCAGGCCGGGATGACCGGCGTGCTCGCCTCCACCGACGACGACCCGCGGATCACCGCGCAGGAGCTGGCCGCGTTCCTCGCCGGCACCTACGCCGACGCGAACTGGTCGCGCACCGACCACTACTCATGGATCTCGGGTCTGCTGCTGGAGCTGGGGATCGCCTCGCTCGAGGAGCTGGCTGAGGTGGTGCGCTCGGTCGACAGCGAGGCCCTCAACGACCGGATGGGTTACCGGCACCC
>JBBSVL010000301.1:0-3766 GCA_038233595.1 Propionibacteriales bacterium
GGCGCTGTGCACCGCGCCGTAGCTGTCCATCAGCGTGGCCGCGCCGTCTGCGTGCACCATCGCGGTGAGCTGGCCGATCTGGGGGCCGCTGCGGTAGTTGTCGGTCACCAGCAGCGCGAGGCCCCGGCGCTGGGCGGCGACTTCGCGCTTGGCCCGCGCCGAGCGTGCTTCCGCCTTCGTCACCGCGCGCTTGGCCACACCGAGGTGCCAGAGCGCTGCGTTGTACTTCTCCGCCGCGATCTCGGCGTTGACCCCGGCCTGCTCGAGGCGCTGGTTGGCCTGTGCCAGGGACGCGCGGATCGAGGCGACCTCGGCGGCCCGGCCGGCGACGACGTGCTGAGCGTGGACGACCTGGTGCCGGGTGGGCACGGGGCGAGGTGAGTCGGCGTTGGCACCAGCTCCCAGGCTGACCGTCACTGCCAGTGTCGCGACCGCAGCGAGCACGGTCCGAGCGGTGGTGCGCACGCGAGACTCCCGTTCGTAGAGGGTCTCGAGCCGCTTCCCCGCGACTCGAGACGACGCCACGCTAGGGCTCATCAGTCACATTGGGAACACTTTTCACATAACTACAACCGTGTAACTGGCATGTCGGCTTGACAAACTACACGCTTGTTATTCCTCGGAGTCCATTCTTCGGAACTCAGCCTTCGACCTCGACCGGGACGTCGCTGGTGGTCGTGGTCGGATGCGAGCTGCGCCCGCGCCGGTCGAACTTCTGACCGGTGGCCAGCGCGCCGAGGTACCAGGAGAGCAGCGCGATGCCCGCCCCCGCGATGTCGTCGGCGATGTAGTGCCAGCCGAAGTACGTCGTGGAGATCGCGACCAGCACCACGAAGACCCAGAGCACGAGCTTGATCAGCCGGTTCCGCACGGTGTACTGCGCGACCAGCGCCATCATCATGGTGAGACCGACGTGCAGCGAGGCGAACCCGGCCACCGACTGGACCCCGTTGAGGAACGGGTCGAAGTGCAGTGTGTGCCGCCCGTAGATCAGGGCGTTCTGCAGGGACGCGACGCCAGTCTTCGGCAGATCCGTGTAGAGGGAGACGAACTCGAAGTTCGGCCCGAGGGTCGGGACCAGGTAGTAGCTCAGGGTGCCCAGGCTCCAGGCCAGGCAGTCGGCGGTCACGAACCAGTAGCCGAAGCTCACGTTGCGTGACCACACCACCCAGACGATCACCATGATCGGCACCATCGGCAGGAAGATCAGGTAGATCCAGGACAGCACGTACGCCGAGGGGCCGGTGCCGAGCAGGTGGTGCAGCACGGTGGCCGGGTCGTGGCCGAAGAGCAGTGCCTGGTCGAGCCTGTGCAGCTCGTTGTCGTAGGTGATCGGTTTCCCGTCGGGGCGGCTCCGGATGAAGGGCAGGAAGTTCTTCAGGTTCCGGTAGGACACGTAGGTGATGTAGAAGCAGACCAGGCCGATCACCACGAGCTGGATCCGGTCGCGGGTCCAGTGCTCGCGCACGATCGTGGTGGCCTGGGCCTTGAACTGTGTCGGCCTCAGGCGTGAGCGCCACAAGGTGCGCGGGATCAGGTCGGCGAAGAACGCGCCACCGACCAGCAGCATCATCCGGGCCCAGGCCGGGCCGAGGAAGCCGTCCGGGTCACGCAGGGGGATGCCGAGCGACCGCGAGCAGATGAAGGCCAGAATCCCCATCAGCAAGGCGTTGCCGACCACCAGTCCCCAGGCTCGCCGTTTCACGGGGGGAGTCTAGGTCGTGCCGGAAGCGAGCACCGCGATGCGTCCTGCGTCCACGCTCAGCCGGACCTGCTGTCCCACCGCGACCCCGGAGCCGGGGTCGGCCACGGCCTCCAGCTCACCGACGCCCTCCACGTTGACCGAGAGCCGCAGCTGCTCGGGTGTGGCCCGCGCCGCCAGCACGGTCGCCGGCAGAGCCCCGTCGGCGGCGACCCGCAGGGCCGAGCGGCGCAGCGCGACCGCAGACCACGGCCCGGCGGAACCGGTCGCGCCGGCGAGCCGCTGCGCCGCGGCGCCCTCGACGACCGTGGCATAGCCCAGGAAGGCCGCGGTGTAGGCGTCGACGGGATGGCGCCAGACGTCGTCGAGGGTGCCGGACTGCACGACCCGGCCCTCGCGCAGCACCGCCATCCGGTCGGCGACGGCGAACGCCTCCTCCTGGTCGTGGGTGACCAGCAGGGCCGTCGTTCCCGCCCGGTGCAGGATGTCGCGCAGATCTCCGGCGAGCCGCTCACGCAGATGTGCGTCCAGGGCGCTGAGCGGCTCGTCGAGGAGCAGCAGCCGAGGGGAGACGGCCAGCGCCCGGGCCAGGGCGACCCGTTGCCGCTCGCCCCCGGAGAGGGTCGCGGGCATCCGGTTGTCGTAGCCGGGCAGCCCGACCATCTCCAGCAGCTCCGAGGTGGTGCTCGCGATCGACTCCCGGCCGGCATGTCGAAGCCGCAACGGGTAGCTGATGTTGCGCGAGACCGACTGGTGCGGAAAAAGCTGCCCGTCCTGGAACATCAGCGCGAAACCCCGCCTGTGGGTCGGCACGCCGGCCAGGTCCTGGCCGTCGTAGGCGATGCTGCCGGAGTACGACGGCTCCAGGCCGGCCACCGCACGCAGCAGGGTGGACTTCCCGCACCCCGAGGGCCCGAGCACAGCGAGCACCTGGCCGGCGTCCAGCTCGAGACTCACGTCGTCGACGGCGAGGGTCGCACCGAACCGGACGGTCAGGCCGCGGATGCTGAGCGCGCTCATCAGAAGGTGCCCGCCGAGCCGACCCGCAGCCGCTCCACCGCGAGCATCACGACGGCCGTGACCACCGCGAGCAGCACCGAGGCGGCCATCGCCGTGCCTGCGTTGGCGGCACCCGGGTGGGAGACCAGCCGGTAGATCAGCACCGGCAGCGTCGGGGTGGAGTCACGGACCAAAAAGCTGGTGGCGCCGAACTCACCCAGCGAGACCGCGAAGGCGAAGCCGGTGGCGGCCAGCAGGGACCGTCGGGCGACCGGCAGGTCGACACTGAGCAGCACCTGCAGCGGGCCCGCACCCAGCGACGCGGCGGCCTGGCGCTGGCGGTCGTCGACCGAACGCAGCACCGGCGCCATGGTGCGTACGACGAGCGGCAGGGCGACCATCGCCTGGGCGATCGGGACCAGCCACGGGGAGGACCGCAGGTCCAGCGGGGGATGGTCCAGCGTGACCAGGAACCCGAAGCCCAACGTCACCGCCGAGACCCCGAGCGGCAGCATGAACAACCCGTCGAACAGCGCCACCCGACGGCGCGCTGCCCGGCCCACCGGGCGGCGGGAGACCAGCCCGGCCACGATCACCCCGAGGAGCAGCGCGAAGGCCGTGGCCACCAGTGCGATCTCCACCGAGTTGGCCAGGCCCTCGGTCGCTGGGACGGGCAGCGCCTCGGTGGTGGCACCCAGGGCCCGGTAGTTGGCCAGGGTCCAGCCCGGGCCACCGGCCTGAAGGGACCGGGCCACCAGCGCCAGCAGGGGCAGGGCGAGCCCGGCGACGACGAGCGCCGACCAGCCGAGCACCCAGCCGTCGCCGAGTCGCGGGTGCCGCGGCGTACCCCCCACGCGGTCGACCGGGGCGTCCCGCCGGGTCAGGTGTGCCACCAGCAGCAGGCCGGTGATCACCAGCACCTGGAGCACTGAGAGTGCCGCGGCCGCCGGGAGGTCCAGCTCCTGGGTGGTGAGCAGGTAGATCTCGGTCTCCACGTTGGCGTAGCGCAGCCCGCCCAGGGTGAGCACCACCGCGAACGCGGTCGAGCAGAACAGGAAGACCACC
>JBBSVL010000302.1:0-3763 GCA_038233595.1 Propionibacteriales bacterium
GCAGCTCCCGCGTCGGAACCCCACCGCAGGTCAACGTGATGGGCACGCTCGTCTTCGCATTCGGCATCCTGCTGGTGCTGGGCAACACCTGGTGGCTGCGCCGCCAGCGCCGCCAAGGGCAACAGGCTGTAGCGGTCTGACGTCGTTCTGCACCCAGGAGATCGGGTCAGGTCGTCGCGCGCTCCTCCGCGACCTTGCGAGGGACCCGGAGCAGTCGGACTGCCGTGACCAGACCGACACCCCCGACGACGTTGCCGAGCGCGGACCAAGCCAGGGCGACCAGCCAGGTGCCGACCGAGATGTCGGCCCCGGAGAACATCGCCGCGAAGAGGAACAACGAGTCCAGCACGCAGTGGAACAGCTGTGCCCCTGCCAGCAGGGCGCCGAAGAGCACAGCCGGCACCAGCTGGACCCCCAGGCTCTCAGTGGCGTGCTGCATCCGCGTCATCAGCGTGATCACCACGCCCGCGAGGACTGCGAGCAGGAAGCTGCTCAGCCCCACCCCCAGATCGGCGTAGTGGGTCCCGACGTCGCGGGCGGTGGCCTGAAGGTCGGGACGCGCGGTGACCACGATCCACATCATCAGCGCGCCGCCCAGGAGGTTCGTCACCAAAGTGACGGCCCACAGCCTGGCGAGGGAGAGAGCGGTGCCTTCTCTCGCGACGAGCGCGGTCACCGGGACGAGGAAGTTCTCGGTGAACAGCTCGCTCCGGGCCAGAAGCAGAGCGACGAAGCCGATCGAGAAGGCGACCCCCGCGAGCACGATGCTGCCGGTCTGCTCCTCGACCACCAGATAGGCCAGGATCCCCGTGCCGATATCGATCCCGCCGAGCAGTCCAGTGGAGATCAGCGCGAGCCAGGGCCGTTCCAGGCGCTCGCGGCCTTCGTCGACCAGCCGGTCGAAGGCCTCCTCGATCTCCGGCTCGGGCCGCCCCGGAGTCGTCTTGTTGCTCACTGGGTCACCCTCGCACAGACGCCACACCGTCACCGCGCGTTCGGACGGTCCCGGCCGATCGATCCTGCACTCACACCAGCGCGGCGGGTACCTGGTCCAGCACGTCGAGCGCCTCGTCGAGCAGCCGCACCGGCCGACCGGGCGGCCGAGTCCTGCAGGAACGCGATGGTGTCGTCGCGACCCCCATCTGCGTCGGGTCTCGGTTAGTCATAGATGACCGCAAGGCCTCGGCGCTCCAAGTCGGCAAGGCCGTCTCGCATGGCTTGCAGGTGATCGGGCGAATGCCCCATCCAGTCCGCGAGCTCACCGACGACCTCCACAGGCTCCCGGGTGCGATAGGACCGGGTTGGATTACCGGGGAACTTCTTGTCAGTCACGTTGGGATCGTCTTCAAGGGTGCCCGTCGGCTCCACGATATAGATCCGGCCACGGCCTTCACCTGTCGCTAGTTCAGCACCCCACGTTGCGGCGTCCAAGGTTGCCGTCACGTAGACGTGGTTCGCTGTCCGGCCTCCGCCGAAGTTGGAACGGCGTCCGGGGACCAAGAGATCGCCCACCGTGAGGTCCGCTCTTGTGCCGTGAAACAGCGCCCCCGACTCGTGGACTTCGAATGGTTTCGGCTCGCTCATTCGCGCTACACCTCCAGCCACATTCCTCACCGAACTCTAGCCCGCTCGTGCACCTCGACCAGCCCTGCATTGGTCGCAGGGTGGCCCAGCACGGAGCCAGCGAAGCGCTTTTCCGCCAGACCATCCGCAGGGGGATCATGCCACTACCTTTGGGAGATCGTGGCGACCAGTACGGCGGTGTAGTGCGCGGCGAAGGCGGAGATCGTGAGGGCGTGGAACACCTCGTGAAAGCCGAACCAGCCGTGAGAAGGGTTGGGACGGCGAAGCGCGTAGACAACTCCTCCGAGGGTGTAGAGGGCACCCCCCACAGCCAACAGCAGCGGGACCGCAGTAGGCGTGAACGTTGCGAAGTCAGTGACGAAGATGATCGCGACCCAGCCCAAGATCAGGTACAGGAGTGTGTACAGCCAGCGAGGAGCCGCGCTCCACAGCAGCCGAAACGCGACGCCGAGCACGGCGCCACCCCAGACAACCAGGAGCATGACCACCCGATGTGTTCCGGTCAGCATCAACAGGGTGAACGGGGTGTAGCTGCCGGCGATGAGAACGAAGATGCTCGCGTGGTCGATACGCCGGACGAAAAGCGCGAAGCGCGGTCTCCACCGTCCCAGGTGCAGCGCTGAGGATGCCAGGAAGTTGGCAAACGCCGAAGCGGTGAAGATCGCCGACCCGAGCTGCGTGAGTGCGTTCGGCGAGACGATCGCAAGCACGGCGCCCCCAGCAAGGACCAGTGGGGCCGCCCCCAGGTGCAGCCAGCCGCGCAGCCGCGGGCGCTGCTCGGCCACCTCTCCGGCGAAGACCCTGACATCCGACACAGTGACGAGTGTCGGCCACACACCGACAGCAAGACAAGCAGAGGGCGGTGCCGAACAGAGCCAACCAGACGTCATACCCGAACAACGATCGCTTGGCCCCTCCCACCGGAGATCCTGGACCCGATCCTCGTAGCCGCGGCCATCCCCGATCAACACTGCCCGGTGCTCACCGGGCGTTCGCAAGCCGAACCTGTCCGGTTGCGGATCGGTGACCTGTGACGCCCGGAACGCTCCGCTATCGGCATTGCGTACCTTGCCGGGTACGTAACTATCTTGGTACGGTCCTGGCATGGAAGCCGTTCTGCGGGCGTTGGCGGACCACAGTCGGCGGACGCTGCTGGAAACCTTGGTTGGTGGTCCGGCAACCGCCGGTGAGCTGGCGGCGCTGCTGCCGATTGCTCGCCCGGGGGTATCCCGACACCTGCGGGTCTTGCGCGAGGCGGGGCTGGTCGAGGTGCGCCAGGAGGCGCAGCGACGGGTCTACGGGCTTCGTCCCGAACCACTCGCCGAGGTCGATGAATGGCTGGACCGGTACCGGTCCCTGTGGGAGCAGCGGCTGGACGCCCTGCACACCGAGGTGGCCCGAGGAAGACGCGAACGAAGGAGCAGCAGATGACCAGCAACGCGCAGGGCGGTAGCGGCCGCATCCTGGGCAGCCTGCGATCGGCCGATGGCAAAGGTGCCGTGCGCATGGAGGACCGCTACGACACCGACATCGACGACCTCTGGTCGGCACTCACAGACCCCAGACGTCTCGCCCGCTGGATCGGCGACGTCGAAGGGGACCTGCGACTCGGCGGACAGTTCCGCGCACACTTCTTCACCAGCGGATGGGAAGGCACCGGGCGCGTAGAAGCCTGCGAACCCCCGCACCGCTGGCTGGTGCGGACCAAGGACGTGGACGACCCGGACGAGCACGCCATCGAGGCCACGCTGACCGTCGACGGCGACCAAACCGTCCTGGTCATCGAGGAACGAGGCATGCCCCTGGACCAGCTCGCCGCCTACGGCGCCGGAGGCCAGGTTCACGTCGAAGATCTCGCCGCCCACATCGCCGGTCGTGAGCGTCGCGACATGCAGGAACGGTGGGCCGAGCTCCTCCCCAGCTATCAAGCGCTGGCCGCGAGCGTCGGCTAGCCGCATCAAGCTCTGGGAAATCGAGACAACCTGATCGACTGCACGCTGACGAAAGGACGCGCACCATGTCAGACGTCATCAAACTCAGTGGCGTCGGCGTTGACTGCCCGGATGCCGGGGAACTCGCCGCCTTCTATGTCGAAGTACGGCTTCCAGCCCAACTCGAACCATTGCTACGTCTACGCCGACCCGGCCGGGCACCCCTTCTGCCTTTCGACCTGGGGCAA
>JBBSVL010000303.1:0-3754 GCA_038233595.1 Propionibacteriales bacterium
AGGTTGCCGTGCCGGTCGCCCTTCCAGGCCCGGACCAGGCCGAAGTCGGCCACGATCGCCTCCTCCAGCACGAACTGCTTCTCACCGTCGGTTGTGTCGAAGGAGCGGACCTCCTTCGGCGGCGAGGACACCGTCACGTTGCCGGACTCGTCGTACCTCCACGGCAGACCGCCGTCGGCCACCTGGGTGCCCACACCGGTCGCGGTGAAGAACGCCGGGATTCCCGAGCCGCCGGCCCGCATCCGCTCGGCCAACGTGCCCTGCGGGGTCAGCTCGACCTCCAGCTCCCCGTGCAGGAACTGCCGCGCGAACTCCTTGTTCTCCCCGACGTAGGAAGAGATCATCCGGCGCAGTCGCCGGGCCATCAACAACCGGCCCAGTCCCCACTCGTCGACACCACAGTTGTTCGACACCGCCTCCAGGTCGGTGGCCCCGGCATCGAGCACCGCGTCGATCAGCACCTCCGGCACACCACACAGACCGAACCCACCGACCGCAAGCCGCGCACCCGACCCGATGTCGGCCACGGCCTCGGCGGCACCCGCAACGACCTTGTCCACGTCTTGTCCCTCCATGGGTTTCGAGACGCTCGCTGGCGCTCGCTCCTCAACCACCGTCGGGAAGATCCTAGTCACCCGAGCCGACTGGTCCCGCGCACCGGCTCTAGGCTTCGGCCATGCCCTCGCCGAGGACCACCGACTGGCCGAACGTGCAGCTGCACATCGTCACCGGCAAGGGCGGCACCGGGAAGTCCACCGTCTCCGCGGCCCTGGCCCTGGGCCTGGCCGCGCGCGGCAAGACCGTGCTGCTGTGCGAGGTCGAGGGACGACAGGGCATCGCCCAGCTCTTCGACGTGGCCCCGCTTCCCTACGAGGAGCGCCGTATCGCCCGCGGCCCCGGCGGCCGGTCCGGAGACGTCTACGCACTCGCGATCGACCCGGAGTCGGCGCTGCTGGAGTACCTCTCGATGTACTACCGGCTCGGCCGCGCCGGCAAGGCGCTGGACCGCTTCGGCGTGATCGAGTTCGCCACCACGGTCGCCCCTGGGGTGCGCGACGTGCTGCTGACCGGCAAGGTCTACGAAGCGGTGAACCGCAACGCGCGCAACAAGGGCGCCCGACACTACGACGCCGTCGTTCTCGACGCACCTCCCACGGGGCGGATCACGCAGTTCCTCAACGTCAACGACGAGCTCGCCGGGCTGGCGAAGGTGGGCCCGATCAGGTCCCAGGCCGACACGGTCACCACCCTGCTGCGCTCACGACGTACGGCGGTCCACCTGGTCACCGTGCTCGAGGAGATGCCGGTCCAGGAGACCGCGGACGGCGTGGTCGACCTGCGCCGGGCCAAGCTGCCCGTCGGCGGCGTGGTCGTGAACATGGTCCGGCCACAGGACCTCGACGAGCGCGCGCGCCACCGACTGGTCAACGATGAGGTCGACGCGGAGATGCTCGCCAAGGAGCTGTCCGCGGCCGGCATCGATGACGAGGGGCTGGTCGACACGCTGCTGGCCGAGGGCGTGGACCACGCCGAGCGTCGTGCCCTCGAGGACAGCCAGCGGGTGCTGGTGGCCGGGATCGGGGTGCCGACCTACGAGCTGCCGCTGCTGGCCGGCGGGATCGACCTGTCCGCGCTCTACGAGATCGCGGCAGCGCTCTGCGACCAGGGACTGTGCTGATGACTCGCGACCGGACCCGGGTCGGGCCGCTCGCCGCGCGGCCCGGCGCCGTACCCGTCCTCGACATCGACGCGATGCTCGACGACCGGGGAAGGCGGATCATCGTGTGCTGCGGGGCCGGAGGCGTCGGGAAGACCACCACGTCGGCCGCCATCGCCCTGCGCGCCGCCGAACGGGGCCGGAAGGTCGTGGTGCTCACCATCGACCCGGCCCGCCGGTTGGCACAGGCGATGGGGATCGAGGCCCTGGACAACGTCCCGCGTCCGGTGCCGGGCGTCGGCGAGGGAGAGCACGGCAGCCTCGACGCGATGATGCTGGACATGAAGCGCACCTTCGACGAGGTGGTGGAGAGCCAGGCCAGCCCGGAGAAGGCGGAGCAGATCCTGGCCAACCCGTTCTACGTCGCGCTCTCCAGCTCGTTCGCGGGCACCCAGGAGTACATGGCGATGGAGAAGCTGGGCCAGCTGGACAAGGACGCCCGCAGGTCTGGGCGCTGGGACCTGATCGTGGTCGACACCCCGCCCTCACGATCCGCGCTGGACTTCCTCGACGCTCCCGAGCGGCTCTCGTCGTTCCTCGACGGCCGGTTCATGCGAGTGCTGGTCGCCCCGGCGAGGGGGCCGGCGCGACTGATGACTGCTGGGCTGGGCCTGGTCACCAGCACGATGGCCAAGATCATCGGGGCTCAGGTGCTCAAGGACATGCAGATGTTCGTCACGGCCTTCGACACGCTGTTCGGTGGGTTCCGGCAGCGCGCACAGCGCACCTTCGAGCTGCTCCAGGCCGACGGTACGGCGTTCCTGGTGATCGCCTCACCGGAGCCGGACGCGCTCCGCGAGGCGGCGTACTTCGTCGAACGCCTCGGCGAGGAGCAGATGCCGCTGGCGGGACTGGTGGTGAACCGGGCGAGTGTGCTGCCGGCCGGGGAGCTGTCGGCGAACAGGGCGATGGCCGGTGTGGAGCGGTTGCGCACGACCGAGCCGGAGGGTGCGCTCGGTGACGCTGCGGAGATGGCAGCCGGCCTGCTGCGGCTGCATGCCGACCGGGTGCAGATCGTGGAGCGCGAGACACGACTGCGCAAGCGGTTCGCGACCGCTCACCCCGACGTACCGACCGCGGTGCTTCCGGCGCTGTCCACCGACGTGCACGACCTGGTCGGCCTGCGTGAGGTGGGCGAGCGGCTCGCCGACCAAGGCTGAGCCGGTGGTTTCGAGACGCTCGTTCCTCGCTCCTCCACCGTCGATCTCCGTCAGGCTTGGGCGATCTCCGCGCCGGTCAGCGTGGAGTGCGCGCTCATCGCGGTCTCCAGCAGCGTGCGCCACGACGAGACGTTCGGACGCTTGCGCAGGACGGCCCGACGCTCACGCTCGGTCATCCCGCCCCAGACGCCCCACTCGATCTCGTTGTCCAGCGCCTCGGCGAGACACTCGGTGCGCACGGGGCAACCCCCACACACCAGCTTGGCGCGGTGCTGCTCGGCCCCCCGCACGAAGAGCTCGTCCGGCGCTGCCTGCCTGCAAACAGCTACCGATGCCCAGTCGTCATTCCACATAACAGTTCTCCCATATCGCTTCAACAACCCCACGAGTAGTTTCAGGGACTTTCGAGACTCGAAACAGACACGTCGGGGGGAAATGTGTGTAGTCCGATGTGACTAGGCAGGTTGGGCCATTCGGTCGCGGTTCACCTGCGGTCCCCTATTCTTCGTGGTATGTCCTTCCCCCTGCGCTCGCGCGGCGACGACGACGACGTCCGTCTGGGCGTCGGCTCGGTCTTCTCCCATCTCGGCGTGATGATCGCGGTCTCGGCCGTCCTCGGTCTGCTCGTGGCCGGCCTGGCCATCCCGTTCGCGGGTGCGCTCGGGGTCGCGAGCAAGTCGGCGACCAAGAGCATCCAGAACCTGCCTCAGGACCTGCGCACCGCTCCGCTCGCCCAGCGCTCGCGGCTGCTGGACGCCAAGGGCAACGTGATCGCCACGTTCTACGACCAGGAGAACCGCACCACAGTCAAGCTCGACCAGATCGCCCCGGTGATGCGCCGCGCAATCGTGGCCATCGAGGACTACCGCTTCTACCA
>JBBSVL010000304.1:0-3743 GCA_038233595.1 Propionibacteriales bacterium
CAGTGGAGTCCGAGCCGGCACCGTCGGACTCGTCGGCGGTGATCACCAGCAGCCCGTCCTTCCGGAACGCCGGGGAGGCCAGGATCTTCGGCATGTAGCGCTTCATCCAGGCGTTGACCGAGACCAGGCCACCGGGCCGACCGTCGACGCACGGGGAGTCGTGGCCGTCGTCGCACAGGTTCGGTGTGATGTAGGTGAGGTTCGGTGTTGTGGCGACCCGCCTCAGGTCCTCGGTGAGGTGCGTGAGCGGCACCACGTTGGCCTTGCAGTACGCCGGGTGGTTGATGATCGAGTGGAAGTAGACGAAGGGGTTGTGCCGGGTGGCGTACTGGTCATGCACCATGGCCTCCTGGCTCGTGTCCCGCGACCCGACCGCGGGATGCCGGCAGCTGCTGCCCATGTCGCCCAGGTACCCCTTCCAGGTCCGGTGGGCGGCGTGCAGCTGGGCGATGAGGGTGGGCGTCCCGGCCGGGAACACACAGCCCGTGCCGCGCAGCTGGCCGGGGCCGGCGGTGCCGGTCTTGACGAAGTTGCTGAACTCCGGGCAGTCCGCCTGCATCTGGGGGTTGGGCCCCTGGCCGGAGATCTGCGCGATGTAGTTGCCCTGGGAGTTGTGCGCGGTGCCGTAGTACTTGCTGAGCAGCACGCCCTTGCCACGCAGCGTCCTGGCGAGGTAGGGCGCCTTGGACGAGGACCCCCAGGTCTTGGCGAAGCCCTTGTTCTCGATGTTGACCACGAAGACGTGCCGCACGGTGTGGGTCGTGGCGCGGGTGCCGGCGCTGGCGGCCGCTGCCGACCCGATCGGCGCGCCCGCCGAGGAGCCGAGCGAGAGTGCCAGGGCAACTGCCGGGGCGAGCGCCGGAGCAAGGAGGGCGAGGAGGGTGTGGCGGCGGATCAGCATCCGCCCATTGTGCGCGCTGGACGCCGGTTCAGCGGGTACCCAGCAAGAACTGCTTGAGAATCGGTCCGGCGGTCCCCGAGCCGGAGCTGCCGTCCGCGACGAAGGCGGCGACGGCGAGGTCGCCGTGGATCGCGATCATCCAGGCGTGGGTCCGCGGCGACGCGCCGGGGGTTGTCGGCGTGCCGTACTCCGCGGTTCCCGTCTTCGCGAGGACCGGAGCACCCGGCAGGCCGAGGAGCAGCCGGCCGCTGCCGTCGGTGACCACCCCGCGCATCAGGGTGCGCAGCTGGCCGGCCTCCTTCGCGGTGAGGGGTGTCCCCGGTGGGGTCGCGTCCGTCTTGTGGTCGCTCAGCAACCGGGGTACGACGAGCGCCCCCTTCTGCACCGACGCGGCCACGGTGGCCATGGTCAGTGGTGAGGCCTCCACCTTGCCCTGCCCGATCATGTCGGCGGCCCCCTCGGTGACGGAGCCGGCCGGTGGCGCGGAGCCGAGGTAGGCCGGGAAGCCCAGGTCGTGGTCGACGCCGAGGCCGAGCGCCGCGGCCGCCTCGGTGAGCGTGTTCCGGCCGAGTCTGTCCCGCTGGCCGATCACCGCGGTGTTGCAGGAGTTCGCGATCGCGGTGCGGAACGGGATCCGGCCCAGCGCGGACGGCGGGTAGCCGCTGTAGTTCTTGAACAACTTGCCGTTGACGCTCAGCGTCGGCGGGCAGCTCACTTTCGTGTCCGGGGTGATCCCGGAGCGGAGGAGCGCCAGGCTGCTGACCACCTTGAACGTGGATCCCGGCGGATAACGGCCATAGGTGGCGGTGTTGTAGCCGTCGGACTTCGGCCCGCTCGCCGCCGCGATGATGTCGCCGGTCGAGGGCCGGATCGCCACCAGTGCGCTGGGCGAGGTGGTGCCGGCCAGTGACTTCTCGGCCAGGGTCTGCGCCTGCAGGTCGAGGGTCGTCCGCAATGCCTTGCTCGGGCTCGGTGCGGTGCGGAAGAGGGGGTGGCCGTTGCCCTTGGCGTCGACCAGGTCGACGCGGATCCCGGGGGTGCCCCTCAGCTGGTCGTCGTACCTCGCCTGGAGGCCGGTCAGCCCCACCTGGTCGCCGGCCTTCAGCGTGCCCTTGGCCTTCTTGACCATCTCCGCGGTCGGCTCGCCGACGGTGCCGAGGATCGGTGCCGCGAAGCTGCGGGTCGGTGCCAACGGGATCCGTCCGGGCACGGCGAGCGCACCCGGGATCTTCCGCAGGGACGCCCGGTTCGGCTCGTCGCTCGAGCCGCGGCGCAGGGTGACGGCTTCGACGAACGCGTCGCGGCCGGCCTGTTTGACGCGCTTGGCGTAGCCCGCTGCGTCGATGCCGACGTTCAGCAGCGTGACCAGCCGCCGGGCCGAGGACTCTGCCTTGGCACCCCGGACGTTGTGCTTGTCGATCCCGTAGTGGTCGACCGGGCGCGGGGTGACGATCTTGTGGTCGCCGGCCCCGAGGATGTCGCCACGCTTGGCCGGCGACGTGGTGGCGTCGAGCTTGTCGCCGGTGGCGAGCTTCGGGTTGACCAGCGTGCGGTTCCAGACCACGCGCCAGGTGTCCTTCGACTTGACCAGCGCCATCGGCGACGTCGTGACCCACGGCTTCCCCGCTACCGTCCAGGTCCAGATGAGCGTGCCGGTGGCCTTTTCGCCGTTGGCCTTCACACCGCTCGCGGCCACCTTCACGGGCAGGCTCTTCATCCCAGCGAGGATCCTGGTCACCTCGGCCTGCGCCTGCTTGCCACTCTCGCCGGAGAAGTCGACCGAGCCGACGTCGCGCTTCGAGAAGGCGGTGGCCGCCGTGTCGGCCGCCTGGTCGGGCTGCGGTCCGCTGCCGAGGCCGCACCCGGCAACCGCCGCCGCCACGGCGGCGGCAAGGAAGCCCCCGAAAGTACGTCGCATGGGCGCAATCGTGCCGCACAGGCGTTCGGAGCGTCCGGGCGACACGATCCGTAGGATCGACGGCGACGAACAACCCGCACACCCACTCGTCGTACCCGAGGAGCAGCATGACCACCCTGAGTGACTTCACCGCGAACACCCTGGCCGGCCAGGAGCAGCCGCTGAGCCAGTACGCCGGCAAGGTCTCGCTGGTGGTGAACACCGCCTCGCAGTGCGGCTTCACCCCGCAGTACGCCGGCCTGGAGAAGCTCTACGGGGACTACGCCGACAAGGGCCTGGTCGTGCTCGGTTTCGCGTGCAACCAGTTCGGCAAACAAGAGCCTGGGGAGGCCGACGAGATCGGCAGCTTCTGCGAGAAGAACTATGGTGTCACCTTCCCGATGTTCGAGAAGATCGACGTCAACGGCGACGAGGCGCACCCGCTCTACCAGTGGCTTCGGGAGCAGAAGTCGGGTCTGCTCGGCGACAAGATCAAGTGGAACTTCACCAAGTTCCTGGTGGGCAAGGACGGCACCGTGATCAAGCGCTACGGCTCGACCACCAAGCCCGAGAAGATCGCCGCCGACATCGAGACTGCGCTGGGCTCCTGAGCATGGACCTGCAGGGTGGCCTTGACTTCGCACGCACCCGGTCGAAGTCCGTGCTGGTCACGCTGCGGGAGAACGGCCACCCCCAGCTGTCCAACGTGATGCACCATGTCGGCCCGGACGGCGCGGTCCGGATCTCGATCATCTCATCGCGGGTGAAGTACCAGAACCTGGTCCGCGAGCCCTGGGCCGCGCTGCACGTCACCAGCGAGGACTTCTGGTCCTGGGTGGTGCTGGAGGGCGACGTCGTCCTCAGCCCGGTGGCAGCCGCACCGGACGACGCCACGGTCGAGGAGCTCGTCGAGCTCTACCGCGGTCTTGCCGGGGAGCACTCCGA
>JBBSVL010000305.1:0-3728 GCA_038233595.1 Propionibacteriales bacterium
GGGTGATCGCCTTCCTGAACCAGAGCACGACCAAGGCCGGCGGCACGCCGCAGCTCTCGCTGAACCGGCTCACGGTGTCGATGACGCGGTCCGGGAACAGCTGGCTGGTCGAGAACATCAGCAGCTACTGAGCGGGTCGGGGCCGCCTCCGGACGCAGGTCAGTCCACAGGTCATCGGCCGCGGTGCTTGACCAGAGCGGCTGCAGGACGCATGCTTTCCGGCAACGACAGCGCCGCGCTGGCAGACGGTTTGCCCCCGCTGTTGCGGTGGGTTGTGCGCGTGGACTACAGTTGGTATTTGCGCCCTCCCTCAAATACGTCCTGCCTGTCCGGTGGCTGGTTTGTGGTTGGTCGGCGCCATCACTCGACGTGAGCCTCGGAAGGATCCCTCTTGGCCGCCTCGCGCCCCGCCAGCTCGTCCACCCTCAGCAACAACAGCTTGTCAGCACCGCCCCGCATCTCGTTCGCGAAAATCGCAGAGACTCTCGCTGTCCCACAGCTCCTCGCCCTCCAGACCGACAGCTTCGACTGGCTCGTCGGCAACGAGCGCTGGCAGGCACGTGTTGCCGAACGCCAGGCCAACGGCGAGGACGTCTCGAGGAAGACCGGTCTGCAGGAGATCTTCCAGGAGATCTCCCCGATCGAGGACTTCTCCGAGACGATGTCGCTCTCCTTCGAGAACCCGGTCTTCTACGACCCGAAGTACACCGAGGAGGAGTGCAAGGAGAAAGACTTCACCTACTCCGCGCCCCTCTACGTCTCCGCCGAGTTCACCAACGGCGAGACCGGTGAGATCAAGGGCCAGACGGTCTTCATGGGTGACTTCCCCCTGATGACCCGCAAGGGCACCTTCATCATCAACGGCACCGAGCGGGTCGTCGTCTCACAGCTCGTGCGCTCTCCGGGCGTCTACTTCGAGCAGTCTGCCGACAAGACCTCCGACAAGGACATCTTCACCTCCAAGGTGATCCCGTCGCGTGGCGCCTGGCTGGAGTTCGAGATCGACAAGCGCGACCTGGTCGGCGTCCGGCTGGACCGCAAGCGCAAGCAGAACGTCACGGTGCTGCTCAAGGCACTCCAGGCAGTCGCTGCGGACGAGAGCTACACCGGCGCGCCGTACGACTACGAGGCCGTGATGGCCGACCTGCGTCAGTACGAGTCGATCCAGCTGACCGAGGAGAAGGACAACACCACCGGTCCCGACGACGCACTGCTCGACATCTACCGCAAGCTCCGCCCGGGCGAGCCGCCCACCCGCGAGGCTGCGCTGACGCTGCTGAAGAACTACTACTTCAACCCCAAGCGCTACGACCTCGCGAAGGTCGGGCGCTACAAGGTGAACAAGAAGCTCGGCCGGCACGCCGCCTTCGACAAGCAGACCCTGACCATCGACGACATCGTGGCGACCATCCGCTACATCGTCTCGCTGCACGCCGGTGACGCCGAGGCCCACGAGGTCGACGGCAGCGCGTCCACCGGCGCCGACGGTGGTCCGATCGAGGTCCGCCGCGACGACATCGACCACTTCGGCAACCGCCGGATGCGTACGGTCGGTGAGCTGATCCAGAACCAGCTCCGCACCGGGCTGGCCCGGATGGAGCGCGTGGTCCGCGAGCGGATGACTACCCAGGACGTCGAGGCGATCACGCCGCAGTCGCTGATCAACATCCGGCCGGTGGTCGCGGCGCTGAAGGAGTTCTTCGGCACCTCGCAGCTGAGCCAGTTCATGGACCAGACCAACCCGATCGCCGGTCTGACCCACAAGCGTCGGCTCTCGGCTCTCGGCCCGGGTGGTATCTCCCGTGACCGTGCCCAGATGGACGTGCGTGACGTGCACCCCTCGCACTACGGCCGGATGTGCCCGATCGAGACCCCTGAGGGTCCCAACATCGGTCTGATCGGCTCGCTGGCGTCCTACGGACGGATCAACCCGTTCGGGTTCGTGGAGACGCCGTACCGCGTGGTCAAGAAGGGCAAGGTCACCAACGAGATCCACCACCTGACCGCCGACGAGGAGGACTCGAAGGTCATCGCGCAGGCAAACGCCCTGCTCGCTGCCGACGGCCACTTCGTGGACGACATGGTGCTGGTCCGCCAGCGTGGTGGCGACACCGTCGACATCCCGCGTGACCAGGTCGACTACATGGACGTCTCCCCGCGTCAGATGGTGTCGGTCGCTACGGCGCTGATTCCGTTCCTCGAGCACGACGACGCCAACCGCGCGCTGATGGGCGCCAACATGCAACGCCAGGCGGTGCCGCTGATCAGGAGCGACTCCCCGCTGGTCGGCACCGGGATGGAGTTCCGTGCCGCGGTCGACGCCGGTGACGTGGTCACCGCCGACGACGCCGGCGTGGTCACTGCGGTGTCCGCGGACGTGATCGAGGTGATGAACGACGACGGCACCCACCGCAGCTACCGGATGCAGAAGTTCAAGCGCTCCAACCAGGGCACCTGCATCAACCAGCGTCCGCTGGTCGAGGCCGGCGCCCGCGTGGAGGTCGGCAGCCCGATCGCCGACGGCCCGTGCACCGACAAGGGCGAGATGGCCCTTGGCACGAACCTGCTGGTTGCGTTCATGCCGTGGCAGGGACACAACTACGAGGACGCGATCATCCTGTCCCAGCGCCTGGTGCAGCAAGACGTCCTCACCTCGATCCACATCGAGGAGCACGAGGTCGACGCCCGCGACACCAAGCTGGGTCCGGAGGAGATCACCCGCGACATCCCCAACGTCAGCGAGGAGATGCTCGCCGACCTCGACGAGCGCGGGATCATCCGCATCGGCGCCGAGGTGACGACGGGCGACATCCTGGTCGGCAAGGTGACGCCGAAGGGCGAGACCGAGCTGACCCCGGAGGAGCGGCTGCTCCGTGCCATCTTCGGTGAGAAGGCGCGCGAGGTCCGCGACACGTCCATGAAGGTTCCGCACGGCGAGTCCGGCACCGTGATCGGCGTCCGGGTCTTCGATCGTGAGGACAGCGACGAGCTGCCGCCGGGGGTCAACCAGCTGGTGCGCGTTTACGTCGCGCAGAAGCGGAAGATCTCCGTGGGTGACAAGCTCGCAGGTCGGCACGGCAACAAGGGCGTCATCGCGAAGATCCTGCCGATCGAGGACATGCCTTTCATGGAGGACGGCACTCCGGTCGACGTGATCCTGAACCCGCTCGGGGTCCCGCGCCGGATGAACATCGGCCAGATCCTGGAGCTCCACCTCGGCTGGCTGGCCAAGAACGGCTGGGTCGTGGAGGGCGACGACGCGGACTGGAAGAAGCGTCTGATCAGCATCCACGCGGAGACCGCCGAGCCCGACTCGAAGGTCGCAACACCGGTGTTCGACGGCGCTCGCGAGGACGAGATCGTTGGCATGCTCGGGTCGTCGCGGCCCAACCGTGACGGCAACCGGATGGTGGGCGAGAACGGCAAGGCCAACCTGCTCGACGGTCGTTCCGGTGAGCCGTTCCCCGAGCCGGTGGCGGTGGGCTACATGTACATCCTCAAGCTCCACCACCTCGTGGACGACAAGATCCACGCGCGCTCCACGGGTCCGTACTCGATGATCACCCAGCAGCCGCTCGGCGGTAAGGCCCAGTTCGGTGGCCAGCGCTTCGGTGAGATGGAGGTCTGGGCCATGGAGGCGTACGGCGCCGCCTACGCCCTGCAGGAGCTGCTGACGATCAAGTCCGACGACGTCCCCGGCCGGGTCAAGGTCTACGAGGCGATCGTCA
>JBBSVL010000306.1:0-3705 GCA_038233595.1 Propionibacteriales bacterium
GCGCTCGACCGGACCGGGCATCCCGAGCAGCAGCGGCATGGTGATCCCGCGCGAGCGCATCCGGGTCAGCCAGACGTCGATGACGTGCGGGTCGAAGGTCAGGTTGCTGACCACGTGGGTGGCGAAGCGGCGCTTGTCCCACATCGCCTGGATGGTCAGGTCGTCGTGGATGGTCGGGTGCGACTCGGGGTAGCCGGTGACGCCGACCTGAGCGAACGGCGAGCCGAGGTCCTTCAGGTCCTCCAGCAGAGCCAGCGCATCCGGGTAGTCCCCTGCCGGCTCGGCATCGCCACCGGGCACGAAGATCCGGCTGACTCCGCGTCCGGTCAGTCGATCACAGATCTCGGCGAGCTCGGTGCGGCCACTGACCATCCGGGCTGCCACGTGGGGTACGGCGGCGTACCCCAGCGCGGTCAGCCGTTCCGCGAGGTCGAACGTCGCTTCCAAGCCCTTGGTCGGGGACGCGGTGACCGTCACGACCCGGTCGACGGGTACGTGCTCGAGAAGCTTGTCCTCGGTGCTGGGCGTGGGCAGCACCTCGTAGCGGGCGTGCTCGAGCAGCTCGAGCAGCGTGTGCCTGGTGGAGACTTTGTTGCGCATGGCGCACTCCGTTTCGTGATGCGCACCGATTGACTGCAGCCTAGCGTTAACCCGGGCGTCCCGAACAGGGCTGTGGCCCGCTATTTCGGCGGCGCTGCGGCGGGGCTAGGTTCGGGGCATGTCGAACTCGAACGAAGAGCAGAGCAGCACCGACCAGGGCACCACGGGAAATGGGGGCGATGGGGGCAATGACGGCAACCGGGAGGGCGTCACCGACGACAAGTTGCCGCAGGACCTGCGCCCGACCGACGACAACCCGCTGGCCAAGCCACTGACCGAGGAGGAAGCCGGGGAGGAAGGGATGTCGCTGGACACTCCAGACGCGCCGGACGGGGGTGCGCCCGGCGCCGGCTAGTGCGACACGAGGGCGGGAGTCAGACCGGCGCGGGGGCCGGACGCAGCACCCGGCCGGCGAGCCAGGCGATGTCGTCCGCCGTACGCGCCGGTGTCGAGCGTGGCCGCATCACGTGGCTGAGCACCAGTCGCACCACCATGTCGATGCCGGCGTCGAGCTGGTCGCCGCCGATGCCCAGCTCGAACCGGGTCAGATGAGCGCGGATCACGCCGCTGGCCGTCTCTACCACCGCCTCAGACTGGGTGGTGAGGAGCGGCAGCAGCTCGGTCCCTGCTCCGTGGGAGGCGGACAGGATCGCCCGGAGCAACGGGTTGGTGCGCGCCATCTCCAGCACGTCGAGTGACGCGACCCGCACCGCGTCCACCAGGTCCGTGCCCGACTCGAAAGCGTCGTCGACCCTGCCCAGGAACCGGGCCAGCTCGTGCAGCACCATCGCCTCGGCGAGTGCAGGCTTGCCGCCCACCTCGTTGTAGACGGTCTGCCGGCTCACACCAACGATGTCGGCAAGCCGCGCCATGGTGACCGCCGACCAGCCCTCGTTGCTGGTCAGCTCGGCGGCCCTCTCGACCAGCTGAGTGCGCAGGCTGGTCTGCCGCGCACGCGATGTCCCCGTCATACCGGTCAGTCTAGGAACCGGCCCACCGGAGGTCGAACGGAGCCGGCTCAGGCGACCGCTCGGCTCAGCGGTTCGAAGTCCACCTTCTCGCGCACTCCGCAGTCCGGGCAGCACCACGAGTCGGGGATGTCGGACCAGGCCGTGCCGGCGGCGAACCCTTCACGCTCCTCGCCGGCGGTGACGTCGTACACGTAGCCACAGCCGGGGCAGCTGGCCCCGAGAACCTCCCTCGACACCTCGCCGGCGAGGACGTCGGAGGCTCCGGCCGGCGGGTCCGGGCGCAGTGGGGCCGGATACCTCGCGAGAATCCGCTCACGCTTGCGCGGACTCAGGTTGGCGCGGGACAGGTCCCCGTCGAAGTGGGCGAGCACCCGCGGGTCCATCACCCGGCGCCAGACGGCGGGCACGATCGCGAGCACGATCATCCCGGCGTAGCCGGTCGGCAGCACCGGTGACTCCTCGAAGTCGCGCAGGGTCTGGTAGCGGCGGGTCGGGTTCGCGTGGTGGTCGCTGTGCCGTTGCAGGTGGTAGAGCAGCACGTTGGTGGCGATGTTGTTGGAGTTCCAGCTGTGGCTCGGGTCGACCTGCTCGTAGCGGCCGGTACCGTCTGCCCCGGTGCGGTGCCGGCGCATCCCGTAGTGCTCCATGTAGTTGACCACCTCGAGCAGGGAGAACCCGACCACCGCCTGGATCACCAGGTACGGCAGGATCCCGGCGCCGAAGATCGCGACCATGGCGCCCCAGAGGACCACCGACATCAGCCAAGCGGTGAGGACGTCGTTGCCGGGCCGGAACGGGTGCTTGTTGCGTCGCGCGATCCGCTTCCTCTCCAGGTTCCACGCGCTGCGTACGGAGCCGAAGACGGTGCGCGGCCAGAACTGGTAGAAGTTCTCCCCCATCCGGCTGCTGGCAGGGTCTTCCGGGGTGGCCACGCGGACGTGGTGGCCGCGGTTGTGCTCGATGTAGAAGTGCCCGTAGAAGCTCTGCGCCAGCGCGATCTTGCACAGCCACCGCTCGTGGCTCTCCCGCTTGTGGCCGAGCTCGTGTGCGGTGTTGATGCCGATGCCGCCGATACAGCCGATCGAGACCGCGAGACCGACCTTGTCGACGATGCTCAGCCCCGCCGAGCCGAGCACCCAGCAGGCCCCGACGAAACCGGCGTACTGGATCGGCAGGAAGAGGTAGGTCACCCAGCGGTAGTAACGGTCCTGCTCCAGCGCCTCGATCACGTCGTCGGGCGGGTTGGAGCGGTCCAGGCCGGCGACCAGGTCGATCGCCGGCACCACCACCAGGATCACGATCGGGCCGATCCAGAACCACACTCCCCACCCGGTCAGCTGGTGCATCCCGAAGCCGATGAAGGCCAGGGACGGCACCACCAGGCCGATCAGCCACAGGTAGCGCTTGCGGTCGGTCCACCGAGCGGTGGATCCGCTCGGGACTGTCGCGGTGTTGGTCGGCATGGTCACCTCCAGGGATGCTTTACATTAAGATACGAGATGTAAAGCCGCCCTGGCAAGACCCCGGGAAGTCGCCGGTCAGGCACCCGGCTCAGCGGCTCCGGGTCCCCGGGAGGTGGCGGAGGAAGCGGCCCGGCGTTCTGCGGGGTGGGCGCGCCGACGACACGTCCACCGGCGTTCCGGTCGGGTTTGTACAGCTCGGCGAAGTCCTGCTTGTACGTCGCACCGGAGTTGCCGCACCCGCCGTACACCTCGGAGATGACGACCTTCGAGCCGTCAGCTGCAGCGTGTGCCGGCGAGAGGGCCGCGAACGGGGCCGGCACCAGGCTGCCGGCGGCGAGCGCCGCCGCGGAAGCGGGAACGCGCAGTTACGGCCGAACGGACGAGCCGATAACGTCTCGAACATGAACACCCACCCGATCGGCATCGACTTCGGCGGCACCGGGATCAAGGCGGCCCCGGTCGACCTGACCAGCGGGGAGCCCGCGGCCGAGCGCAAGCGCGTCGACACCCCGGAGAGGTCCACGCCGGAAGCCGTCAGCGAGATCATGGCCGAGCTCGTAGCCGCCTTCCCCGACTCAACCGGAGCCGTCGGCGTCGCAGTGCCGGGCGTCGTACGCCGGGGGGTGGTGCTCTCGGCAGCCAACATCGACAAGTCCTGGATCGGTGTCGAC
>JBBSVL010000307.1:0-3704 GCA_038233595.1 Propionibacteriales bacterium
ATGCTTCTGGTGGGCGCCTTGAACTGGCGGTCTAAGTGAGCCTCAGGTGGGCTTGACGGTCAGCTCGGTGATCGTCGCGTCTCCAGGCAGGTCGAGGACGTGCAGGATGGCGTCGGCCACCGTGCCCGGCTGGATCCACCGTGCGGCGTCGTAGGTCCTGCCCTCCTGCTCGTGCACCTTCTCCTGCATGGGGGTGGCTGTCCGGCTCGGGTAGACGGTGGTCACCCTGACCCCGTTGCCGGCTTCCTCGGCGCGCAGCGCGTCGGCCAGGGCACGCAGCCCGAACTTGGACGCGGCGTACGCCGACCACGTGGGGTTCGCGACCAGGCCGGCCGAGGAGTTCACGAAGACCACCGTCCCCTCCGCTCGTCGCAGCGCCGCCAGCAGACCGGAGGTGAGGAAGGCCGGGCCGGTCAGGTTCACGTCGAGGTGCCGCTGCCAGTCGGAGGCGTCGAGCTCGGCGACCGGCGCCAGCTCGACGACCCCGGCGACGTGGATCAGCGAGTCCAGGGACTCGACCTTCGGAGGATGGTGCTGGAACTGGTCGGCGAACTCCGTGACGGCCACAGGGTCGGAGAGGTCGACCACCAGGATCGCGGCGCAGTCGGGCAGCTCCTCGGCGAGCGCGTCGATCCGGTCCTCGGAGTGGACCAGCAGCACCACCCGGTCGCCCCGGCCGATCAGCCGCCGCGCGAGCTCCAGGCCGATGCCGGACGCCGCGCCGGTGACGACGTGGGTCCTGCTCACCGGGTGCTCTGCTGTTGCTTCACTTCGTGAAGACGATCTTCCCGAAGACGTCACCCTGCTCCATCGCCGCGAAGCCGTCGCGAGCCTGCTCCATCGGGAGGGTGCGGTCGATCAGCGGGCGGGTGCCGGTGGCGTCGAGCATGTTCACCAGGGAGGCCAGCTCACCGCGGTTGCCCATCGTGGAGCCGATGACACGCAGCTGCAGGAAGAAGATCCGGGTCAGCTCGGCGTCGTCCAGCTTCGGGCCGGACGTCGTACCGGCGATCACGATGGCACCCCCCGGACGCAGCGCCCGGATCGAGTGCGACCAGGTCGCGCGGCCGACGGTCTCCATCACCGCGTCGACCTTGACAGGCAGCCGGGCTCCGGACTCGAAGACCTCGTGGGCTCCGATCTCCAGCGCCCGCTGCCGCTTGGCCTCGTCCCGGCTGGTGGACAGCACCTTGAGCCCGGCCGCGCGACCGAGCGTGATCAGGGCGGTGGCGACTCCTCCGCCGGCCCCCTGCACGAGCACGGTGTCGCCGGCCTTGAGCTGCCCCTGCGTGAAGAGCATCCGGTAGGCGGTCAGCCAGGCGGTCGGCAGACAGGCGGCCTCCTCGAAAGACAGCGACGCCGGCTTCGGGATCACGTTGCGCCTCGGTACCGCGACCTTGTCGGCGAGGGCACCCTGGTAGCGCTCGCTGAGCAGGGAGCGTTTCGGGTCGAGGGTGTCGTCCCCGGTCCAGCCGGGGTCGTTGATGACCGAGTGCACGACGACCTCGTTGCCGTCCTCGTCGATCCCTGCCGCGTCCGTGCCCAGGATCATCGGGAGCGACTCCTCGCGAAGCCCGACTCCCCGCAGCGAGAACAGGTCGTGGTGGTTCAGCGACGCGGCCTTGACGGTGACCGTGGTCCACCCGTCGGGTACGTCGGGGTCGGGGCGCTCCCCGACCACCAGCCCCTGCAGCGGGTCGTCGGAGGAGAAGGACTCGGCGTAGACGGCGAACATGCTTCGACCATAACCGGGTGACTACAGCCGGGCGACACCGTCTCGTCGGGCGGCGTCGGCCACCGCCTGCGCGACCGCCGGCCCGACGCGCGGGTCGAACGGGGACGGGATGACCTGATCGGGCGCCAGATCGTCACCGACCAGGCCGGCGAGTGCGTCGGCCGCAGCCAGCTTCATCGCCTCGGTGATCGCGGTCGCGCGCGCGTCGAAGGCACCGCGGAAGATCCCGGGGAACGCCAGCACGTTGTTGATCTGGTTCGGGAAGTCGGAGCGCCCGGTCGCGACCACGCGTGCGTGCCGCAGAGCCACCTCGGGCATCACCTCGGGGGTCGGGTTCGCCAGGCCGAAGATGATCGCGTCGTCGGCCATCGTGGCCACCAGCTCCTCGCCGATGTTGCCGCCGGAGACCCCGACCAGGACGTCGGCCCCGGCGAGCACATCCGCGATACCGCCCCGGCGCCCCGTCAGGTCGGCCGTGTCGACCGCGAGCGCACGCTTGACCGGGTTGAGGTCTTCGCGAACCGAGCTCAGCACACCCCGGCTGTCCAGAACTGCGATGTCGCGAACGCCTGCCGCGAGGAGGATCCTGGTCACCGCAACTCCAGCGGCACCGGCGCCGGACACCACGACCCGGGTGGTCTCGTGCAGCCGGCCGGTGAGCTTGAGCGCGTTCTCCAACGCCGCGAGCACCACCACCGCCGTACCGTGCTGGTCGTCGTGGAAGACCGGGATGTCCAGCAGCTGCTTGAGTCGGTCCTCGATCTCGAAGCACCGTGGGGCCGAGATGTCCTCGAGGTTGATCCCCCCGAAGCTCGGTGCCAGCCGGACCACGGTCTCGATGATCTCCTCGGTGTCCTGGGTGCCCAGCGTGATCGGCACCGCGTCGATCCCGCCGAACTTCTTGAACAAGACGGCCTTGCCCTCCATCACCGGCATCGACGCGCGCGGGCCGATGTTGCCCAGACCGAGCACGGCCGAGCCGTCGGTGACCACAGCCACGGTGTTGGACACCCAGGTGTACCGGTCGAGCAGTGAGGCGTCGGCCGCGATTGCCTGGCACACCCGCGCCACACCGGGCGTGTAGGCCATCGAGAGGTCGTCACGTCCGGTCAGCTCAACCGTGGATGCGATCTCCATCTTCCCGCCGACGTGCAGATCGAACACCGGGTCGTTCTCGTACGGATCGGGTCCGTTGTCCTCGCGGGCAGGCATCCGAACGATGGTCCCACAACGCCACGAGGCCGCCCATCGCGTCTCACCTGTGCCGGCTGCGCAGCCCTTTCGGACGCGGCCAGAGCCGAGCCAGCGCCACGGCCAGCACGTCCTCGTCCGCGATGGTGCCCACCTGCGCGGAGTCCACCCCTTCGTGGGGGTTGTCACGCTCGACCCACCAGCCGGCACCGTCACGCGCGGTGGCCCGCTTGACCGCGATAGTGCCGTCGGGGAAGCGCACCACGACCAGGTCGCCGGCTCGTGGGGGTACGCCGTAGCGAACCAGAAGGCGGTCACCCTCTCGCAGCGTCGGCTGCATCGAACGGCCGTGGACCCGGGCAGCCCCCACTCGCACACGCAGTCGCGGCACGTCGTTGCACCTCCCGCTCTGGCTCGCCTCGGGCCAATTCTGCCCACCCGCGAGGCGGTGTCGAGCCGGAGTAGTGTCGCAGGTGTCCTAGCTCGTGATTGTTCGCGAGCGCGCCCGACCACGAAGAGGAATCTGCATGCTGTCGCGAATCTTCGCCCCGACCATCGACGTACACGCCCACTGCGACCTGCCCTGCGGTGTCTACGACCCGGCCCAGGCCCGCATCGAAGCGGAGTCGATCAAGGGCATCATCGGCAAACTTGCCGACAACGACGACCCTGACTTCCGCACCCGCGCAGTGCTCATCAAGGAGCAGCGCTCCGAGCTGGTCAAGCACCACCTCTGGGTGCTGTGGACCGACTACTTCAAGCCGCCGCACTTCGAGAA
>JBBSVL010000308.1:0-3697 GCA_038233595.1 Propionibacteriales bacterium
AGTCGTTCTCGTCGGTGACGACCACGATGGCGGACCGGTTCGTCCACGCCCTCGAGCTCTTGATCGTGTGGACCGCAGTCTTCACGAAGGCGTCGGCCTTGTGCTTCAGTGCCGCGTCGCCGGCGTCGTCCTTGGTCTTGCCGTAGGGGCACGGGGTCTCCGGGTGGCCGGCTGTCCCCGGTCGGCGTCGAGCAGTCAACACCCGACCCGGGATCGGAGTAAAGGGGCAGACGGGGAGAGTTCAGCCGTCGTTCACGTGTCCGACGCGCAGCGAAACCCGATGTTCGCCGACGTTGACTCGGGGGTGTTGGCCGAGCGGGCCGCCACCCGGTACCGGTTGCAGTAGGAGTCGTGACACAAGTACGACCCGCCCCGCATGACGCGCCGGTCGCCGTGGCCGGGACCTCTCGGATCGTACGCCGGGGACCGGTCGTAGTAGTCGTCTGCGAACCAGTCGGCGCACCACTCCCACACGTTGCCGGCCATGCAGAACATCCCGAACCCGTTGGCTGCGTACGACTTTGCCGGCGCGGTGGTGAGGTGCCCGTCCTCGAGGGTGTTCTCCGTGGGGAAGGTGCCTTGCCAGATGTTGCACATCCAGCGCCCTCGCGGGGTCAGCTCGTCGCCCCACGCGAAGCGGGCACCGTCACGACCGCCCCGTGCGGCGTACTCCCACTCGGCCTCGGTGAGCAGCCTCTTGCCGGCCCACGCGGCGTAGGCCTGCGCGTCGTACCAGGAGACGTGCACGACGGGATGGTTCTGCCGGCGCACGACGTCGGAGCCCGCTCCCTCCGGGTGTCGCCAGCTCGCCCCCCGCACCGCGAGCCACCACGGCGTGGCGGCGGGCTGGTTGACCACGTCACGACGGTCGCCGTCGAAGGCGAGGTGGAAGACGGCGGAGACGCCGAACTCCTCGGCCCCGGTGACGTGGCCGGCGTCCTTGGCGAAGGTCGAGAACTGCGCGTTGGTGACGGTGGTGGCGTCCATTCCGAACGCATCGAGGCGTACGTCGTGCACGGGTGTCTCGCCGTCAGCGGGGTAACCCTCATCGAACGTGTCGCCCATCGCGAAGCCGCCCGCCGGCACCGGCACCTGACCACGTGGTCGCCGGCTCCGGCGCCGCGGAGCCGTGGCCAGCGGCTCAGCCGGTGCACTCCTGGGCTCCGCAGCTGGTGCGCAACAAGCGTCTCCGTCCATGCCCACCACGGTAGGACCCCGGGCCCGAGGTCACCGGTAGTAGCCGTAGCGCAGGTCGACCCCGCGCGACTGCTTGTCGGTCATGACCCGGTTCTGGGCTGGTTGCGCCTGAAGATCCTTCGGCAGGGGTACCAGGCAGCTCGCTCCTGCGCAGTCCTTGTGGGAGAGCCAGACGCGGTTCAGCTCGGCCTGGATCCTGGCGTACTTCGGCTGGCCGAACTGGCTGTGCAGCTCGTTGGGGTCGCGGGTGAGGTCGTAGAGCTCGCCGTCCCCGTTGTCGTAGCGGATGTACTTCCACCCGGCGGTGCGGATGCCGATGGTGGACCGGCCGTCCTTGAACAGTGGCGGGTGGCGTTTGGCGGCGCGCCGGGCGAACGAGTCCCACGTCGTCCCCTCGGTGATGACGGGCAGCTTCCATCCCTGGTCGGCCTTGAACGAGGGCACCACGGACGTGCCGTCCGACGGGTGCGGGGGACTCGCGCCGGTCAGCTGCAAGATCGTGGCCGTGACGTCCTCGGTGGTGATCGGGTCGAAGCGGGTGCCGTGCGGGATCCCTGGTCCGCAGATCACGAAGGGCACGCGCAGGGAGGGTTCGTTCGCCAGGATCTTTCCCTGGCGCATCCGGTGCTCTCCGAGGAAGTAGCCGTTGTCCGAAGTGAACATGATGACCGTGTTCTTGTACTCCCCGGTCGCCTTGAGCGTCTGGACCAGCCGCTTGACCTGCTTGTCGAGGGCGTACAGGGCCTCGGCGCGCTGGCGCGTCACCTCGCGTACGGCGATCCGCTCCTGGGGGCTGAGCTCGGGAAGGTAGCGCATCGGCCGGTGCTTGTCGCTGACGTTCTTCTCGCTCGGACCGCCGTTCGTCGGCATCCCGGACGCGCGCAGGATCTGCTTGTCGAAGATCCCACGGACCGACGGAGGCCGCGCCGGAGTCTTCATCGACTCGTGCTTGCCGGTGTTGGGCCAGACCACGTGGGTCGGGTCGTCCTTCTCGGTCGGCGCGCCGAAGTGCGGCGCGATGGGGGCGAAGTACAAGAAGAACGGCTTGGCCGAACGGTGGTACTTCGTGATCAGCCTCGAGGCCAGGCGGCCTTCCACGTCGGACTGGTACTGCCTCGCGTGGCTGTCGTCGATGGTGCCGTTGTGGTTGAAGATCACGTGGTAGTAGGCGTATGTCCCGCCCGCGTCGTACCCGCTGTGGGCGGGCCTCTCGACCGAGCCGTACCAGTCGGTCCAGCCGGGGGGGACGTAGCGGAACGACCCCTTTCCGGTCACCTTGGACTTCTGCTGGCCGTAGCCGTTGATGTACTTGCCGAGGAAGAGAGTGTTGTATCCCGCGGCGTTCAGGCTGGTGCCCAGGGTCCGCCTGTCGTCGAACGCCTTGAAGCTGTTGTTGTTCAAGACGGTGTAGACCCCGGTGCTCTGGGAGTACTGCCCGGTCAGCAACGAGGCCCTCGACGGGGCGCACAGCGGGTTGGAGGCGAACGAGTTGCGGAAGTTCAGACCCTGGTCCTCGATCAGGCTGCGAACGTTGGGCATCCACCGGAGGTCGTCGGTGCGCATGTCGTCGGTCAGGATCGTGATCACGTTCGGGCGTCGCGACTGCTTCGGCGCGGGCGCACCGCTCGGGACCAGCCCGGCCGGCTGGGCGGTGTTCTTGCCTTCCGGGAACCGGTGGTTCTGGCTGATCCTGCCCAGCACCGCGACGATCACGCCGGCGACGACCAGGGCCACTGCGAGCAGCACGATGAGGGGAAGAAGCAGCCGCCGATGACCGTCCAGATTGAGCGGGAACCTTGCCATGAACGACTCTCTGTTGGTGATGGCGCCGCCGGGCACACACCCGTAGGGACTGCCCCACCCAGACAGCCAGTGAAGCGTACGGCGCTGCCCGGAGCTTTTCGAGGCGACCCGGGTACGGCGTGTCGGCGGGTGAGGTGTTTTGTCGTCGGTCTCGTAGCCTGGCTGAGTGGCCACCTTCATCCTCACCGTCATCGGAGCTGACCGGCCGGGTCTTGTCTCGGCGCTCTCGGCCCCGATCAGTGCCCATGGCGCGAGCTGGGAGCGCAGTCAGATGTCACGGCTGGCGGGCAAGTTCGCCGGGATCGTCTTGGTGACAGTCCCTGACGAGCGCAGCGACGCTCTGGTCGCGGACCTCACGGCGCTGAACGCCCGGGGTCTGCAGGTAGCCCTGGAGAGTGCAGACGAGCCCGTCGAGGGCGTCTCGCAGCGACTCCAGCTCGAGCTGCTCGGGTCCGACCACCCCGGCATTGTGGCGGAGATCTCGGCTTCCCTGGCCACCCGTCAGGTCAGCATCGAGGAGCTCAGCACCGAGGTGCGCGAGGCGCCCATGGCCGGGGGCATGCTCTTCGAGGCCCACGCGGTGCTCAAGGCTCCGCCGACAACGAGCACCGACTCGTTACGGTCGATGCTCGAGGGGCTCGCTCACGAGCTGATGGTCGAGATCCGGCTCTCGGATGACTGAGCCAGGCACACTCCG
>JBBSVL010000309.1:0-3678 GCA_038233595.1 Propionibacteriales bacterium
CCCTGGCCAACTTCGAGCCGCCCGCCACCGTCGACGAGACGCACGCGGCCGCGGTGCAGTACGTCCGCAAGGTCAGCGGCACCACCAAGCCCAGTGTCGCGAACCAGGCGGCCTTCGACCAGGCGGTGGCCGAGGTCCACGTCGCGACCCGGAAGCTGATCGCGGCACTGACGACGTCGGCAGCGCCCAAGGACCGGGAGGTCGAAGCCACCAAGGCGCGCGCCCGGGCGAGGGCGCGCTATTCATGAACCATCCCCTGCTCGGCGGCCGGCTCGTCGTTCTGACGGGCGCGGGGCTGAGCACCGACTCGGGCATTCCCGACTACCGCGGCCCGGGGGCGCCGGTGCGGGCGCCGATGACCTACCAGGAGTTCGTCTCCGGCCTGGAGGCCCAGCGGCGCTACTGGGCGCGCGCCCACGTCGGCTGGTCGCGGATGAGCCAGGCCGAGCCGAACGCCGGGCACCGTTCTGTGGCCGCGCTCGAGTCGCAGGGGCGGGTCGAGCTGTTAGTCACCCAGAACGTCGACGGCCTGCACGAGAGGGCCGGCAGTCGCGCTCTGGTGGCTCTGCACGGTCGGATCTCCGAGGTGGCCTGCCTGGACTGCCGACGAGGCCACGACCGCACGGCGGTGCAGGAGTCGATGAGCGCCCTGAACCCCGGTTACGTGCAACGCCACGCTGCGGCCGTCGTACGCCCCGACGGCGACGCCGACCTACAAGATCCTGCCGAGTTCGGCGAGTTCACCTTGCCCACGTGTGAGAGCTGCGGAGGACGGCTCAAGCCCGACGTGGTGTTCTTCGGGGAGAACGTCCCCAAGGACCGGGTCGAGCGGTGCTACGCCGCCCTCGACCGGTCCGACGCGCTCCTGGTGGCCGGCTCGTCGCTGACGGTGATGTCCGGTTTCCGCTTCGTGCGCTACGCCGCGAAAGCCGGCCTTCCCGTGGTGATCGTCAACCGGGGCCCGACCCGGGGCGACGAGCTGGCCACGGTCAAGCTGGAGCAGGGGTGCAGCGAGTTCCTGACCGGGCTGGTCGAGGACTCGTTGCCTGTCACAAATTTCCCACGGGATGAACTCTTTTTGACACACATGCCGGCGCTCCCCCAAGGAACCTGACACTCCCCCACGCAAATTCGCGACGGGAAGTGTGCAAGAACCTTCAGACCGTGGGAATTACACCCGCTTCACGAAGATGTGCTCGGCAGACTCCGGAAGCACCTCGGCGGTCTCGCCGGCGGCACCGAGCATGATCCCGAGCTCACTGGTGACCGCGTTGACGGTCTCGCCGGGCAGGGCGCCCACCCGGCGTAGCGCCCGCATCAGCGCCTCGTCCTTCTGGGTCTCCTCGGAGATCCGCCGCACCCGCACCCGTACCGCCTCGGAGCCGGCCACGGCGAGCAGCGGCTCGACGCCCTGCATGAACTCCTCACCGTCGCCGCTGGCGCCGAGCTCGGCCAGGCCCGGGATCGGGTTGCCGTACGGCGACTCGGTCGGGTGCCCCAGCAGCTCGAGCAGCCGGCGCTCGACACTCTCGGACATCACGTGCTCCCAGCGGCAGGCCTCGTCATGGACCAGCTCCCACTCCATCCCGATCACGTCGGTGAGCAGCCGTTCGGCCAGCCGGTGCTTGCGCATCACCCGGGTCGCCATGCTCATCCCCTCGTCGGTGAGCTCGAGGTGCCGGTCGCCCTCGACGGTGACCAGGCCGTCGCGCTCCATCCGGGCGACGGTCTGGCTGACCGTCGGGCCGCTCTGGTGCAGCCGCTCGGCGATCCGGGCGCGCAACGGCGTGATGCCCTCCTCGACCAGCTCGTAGATGGTGCGGAGGTACATCTCTGTGGTGTCGATCAGGTCGCTCACCCCGCCATTGTGACCGACCGGCGGCCGGCTGGTGGAATGGTGGGGACCGCAACGACCTCCCTCCCCCAAGGAGACGCATTGAGCACCCCGCTGGCTGACCAGGTGATCGTGGCCGCGCGTTACAACGGGCCGCCCCGGTCGGGCAACGGTGGGTACGTCAGCGGGTTGCTGGCGCACGAGCTCCGTGCCGACCGAGGAGTGACATCGGGAGTGGCCCTCGAGGTGTCGCTACGCCGGCCCCCACCGCTCGACGTACCCCTGGACATCCGCCGCGAGGCCACCGAGGGCGAGTCGTCCGTTGTCCTCACCTCGGGTGGTGCCCTGATCGCCGGGTGCCGGACGGTCCCGGCCGATGTCCCGGCGGTCGAGCCGGTCAGCTACGACGAGGCTCTTGCCGCGACACGGGGGTTCCCGGGCCACCACTTCCATCCGTTCCCCACCTGCTTCGTGTGCGGGATCGACCGTGCCGACGGGCTGCAGATCTTCCCCGGCCCCGTGGCGCCGGCGGCAGACGGGAGCACCCGGGTCGCGGCCGTCTGGACACCGTCCGCGGACGATGCTGCCAACTGGCACGAGTACGACGAGTCCGCGCCGAGGGCATCCCTGCCCGCGACCTGGGCGGCCCTGGACTGCATCGGAGGCTGGGCAGGTGACATCGGTGAGCGGCTGATGGTGCTGGGTCGGATGACCGCGGTCATCGACGCCTTGCCGATGGTCGGTGAACGGCATGTCGTGATGGGCCAGTCGCTGGGCCGGGAGGGTCGCAAGACGTTCACCGTCAGCACGCTCTACGACCTGGACGGCCGGATCGTCGGGCGGGCCAACCACGTCTGGGTGGCCGTCGACCCCGCCACGTTCAACCTCACGGTCGCGGTGGACGTCCGGTGACGCCCTGGTGGCGCGACGCGGTCTGCTACGAGATCTACGTGCGCAGCTTCGCCGACTCCGACGGTGACGGGATGGGAGACCTTCCGGGCATCACCGCGCACCTCGACCATCTGGTCGACCTCGGTGTGGACGCCCTGTGGGTCACCCCGTTCTACCCCTCGCCACAGCACGACCACGGCTACGACGTGTCGAACTACCGGGACGTCGAGCCGACGTACGGCTCCCTGGCCGACTTCGACGAGCTGCTGGAGCGGGCACACGCCAAGGGTCTGAGGGTGATCGTCGACGTGGTGCCCAACCACACCTCGCAGGACCACCCGTGGTTCCGCGAGGCGCTGGCAGCCACACCGGGCAGCCCCGCGCGCGACCGTTACCTCTTCCGCGACGGGTCGGGACCAGACGGTAGCGAGCCTCCGAACAACTGGCACTCGGTGTTCGGCGGCCCGGCGTGGGAGCGGGTGCCGGACGGTCAGTGGTACCTGCACCTGTTCGACGCCTCCCAGCCCGACCTGAACTGGCACAACCCGGAGGTCAGCACCGACTTCGAAGCGACGCTTCGGTTCTGGCTCGACCGCGGGGTCGACGGTTTCCGGATCGACGTCGCCCACGGACTGTTCAAGGAAGCCGCCCTTCCCGACGTCTCCGACCCGGCGAGCTTCGCCGGTGGCACCGTGCCGGGCGGCCCGATGTGGGACCAGCCGCAGGTGCACGACGTGTACCGCTCGTGGCGCCGCCTGCTCGACTCCTACGACGGCGACCGGATGGCGGTGGCGGAGGCCTGGGCGCCGACTCCGGCGGCGACCGCACGTTACGTGCGCCCCGACGAGCTCCAGCAGGCATTCAACTTCCACTGGCTCACTGCTGCGTGGTCCGCGAGCGCCTTCCGGGAGGTCATCGAGCTGACCTTCGCCACGCTCGAACCGGTCGGCGCC
>JBBSVL010000310.1:0-3667 GCA_038233595.1 Propionibacteriales bacterium
CGGGGGGTCTTCAGCTATCCGGCCCGGGGGGTCTTCAGCTATCCGGCCCGGCTCGGCTACTGGCCGGCTTCGGTCGGGCTCTTCGCCTTCGTCTGGCAGGAGCTGGTCAACCAAGGACAAGCTCTCCTGGCTGGACTTCGTGGACCGGTAGCCGATCCCGCAGGTGCTCACCAACACCCTCGCCCTGTTGACGTTCTGCCTGGTCGTGGCGCTGACCTTCTCCCTGGCGGCAGTGGCGACGGGCACCTCGACCGACCTGCCGCGCTCGGCGCTGCCTGGGCGGCTGGTGCACTCGTTGGTCCCGATCGTGGCGGGTCACATCACCGGTGCCACCGCCGCACACGACCGCGCCCTGAAGCTGCTGCCCGAACGGCACCAGGTCACCGGTCAGCTCGGGATGCTGGTGACCATGGTCGGCTACACCGGAACCGGGCTCTACCTGCTCTTCGGGAGCTGAGCCCGGCGCCGACCCACGCGTGACCGACGGGGCGAGGCCTCGACCGACTGCGGGAAGGCCACGTCGACCAGGCGGGCAACAGCTCTGCGAAGGGCGGAGTCGCCGGTCTCGGTGAGCGCCTGTCCCGCGACCAGTGCCCGGTCACAGGCGGACCTGTCATCGGGCAGGAAGTGGATGTCCAGCGGCCGGCAGAAGCCCTCCACCATGGCGCGGATGTCGCGTTCGGCCCAGCCGAGGCTGTCGCGCATCCGGTTGACCACCACCCGGACCGGAGCACCCCGCCGGGTGTCAGCGAGCTCGACCAGCCCGCGCGCCAGGCGAGCCAGGCCGACCGGGTCCGCGGAGCCGACCACGAGCACCTCGTCAGCGGTGAGCAGCGACTCCAGAGTCATCCGGTTGCGCCCAGCACCGGGTCGACCGAAGTCCGTCTCGGCGTCCTCGAGGCTGAACCCGGTGTCGACCACCACGTCCGCGTGCCCGGCGGCGCGCTCGAGGATCTCGGTGACCACACCGTCGCGCACCTCGACCCAACGGTCGGGCCGCGGCAGGCCGGTAAGCAGCTCCAGCCCTGCCGAGACGACCAGCCGGGTGCCGACGGAGCGGCGCTCGTCGAGCTCTCCGGAGTTGACCAACCGCGCGGCGGCGAGCAGCCCGGACACCTCGTCCAGCACTCCGAGGTGTTGCGCGACCGCGCCACCGTAGGGATCGAGATCAGCGAGCACGACTCTCCCTCCGGGATTGACCCGGCGCGCCAGCTCCGCGGCCAGGCTCACGGCGACCGTCGTCCGTCCCGGCGCACCGGTCGGACCCCACACCACCAGGACGCGCCCTTCCGGGGCCGCGTCGTCGACCACGGCACGGGCCGGGTCAGGTTCCGGGTCGGTCACGATCTCCTGCACCACGGCCCGTCGTACGACGTCGGGAAGGCGGTCGGTCTCGGCCGCGGGCACAACCTCGACCACACCGATCCGGCCCAGGCTGGTCAGGCCCTCGTCGCCGACCGCGACTGTGCGCACGTCGTGGCGCAGCAGGTGCTGGACCGAGGCAGCATCGAGCCCTGGCAGGTCCGGTGAGACGACCGCGACGTCGGCCTGGCCGGACCCGGCCGTGGCCAACAGGTCGGCAAGGTCCACGCAGCGCTTGACCACGACGATCCCCGACGTCGCGAGCCCACGCAGCGCCGACGACTCCCAACCGGCTCCCGCGGCGGCCATCAGGACTGCAGTGCGGTCACCCGGCTGTGACATCGCTCAGCCTTGCCTGGTGACCACGACGCGACCCGACGACGTACTGCCCAGGGC
Organism: Propionibacteriales bacterium; assembly: GCA_038233595.1. GTDB lineage: Bacteria > Actinomycetota > Actinomycetes > Propionibacteriales > Nocardioidaceae > Marmoricola. The sequence goes on from JBBSVL010000310.1 coordinate 1,759, forward strand.
CGGTCCCAGCTGCTTGGCCTGGTCCGCGGTGAGACCCACGATGATCTGGCGGGTGCCCGTGGGAGCCAGGGTGTCGGCGGCCTTGGACGCCTTCACGACGACCACGTCGTCGAGAACCAGATCGGCATCGGCGAGCTTGTCGGCCGTCGTGGCTGTGCGCGGCGTGACCCAGACGTCGACGACCGAACCCTCCTTGACGGTGGCGGGCACCTCCTGCACCTCTACCGAGACCGGCACCTCGACCAGGCCCTGGTCAGGACCGGCCAGCGCGTTGCGTGGCAGCAGCTCGCCCTGGCCCACGGCGCGTTGCAGGACCGAGCTTCGGGGCAACGGGTCGTCGGCGGAGAGATAGCGGTCGGCCGAGTCACGGCTGGCGAACCGGATCTGCACCCGCTGCACCTCCGCGGCACCGACCTGTGTGCCTGCCGGTAGGTCCTTGCGCAGCGCCCAGACCCCGACCGTGTCGTCCGCGGCGGCAAGGACCTTGACCCCGGTCAGGACAGAGAGGGCAACGATCACGGTCCCGACCAGGATGCGCGGATCCCGCCACCCGGGTCGGTGGTGCCGCCGGGCCGGTGGTGCCGAGACGGACGGGGAAGGGATGAGCGGGGTGCGGCCGGTGTCGTTCATCGTTGCTCTCCTGTCCTTGCTTGCTCAAGGCTTCCTCCAGCCTTCCCCCTTCGGCCGGCTCAAACTCCGATGTCCACAGGGAACGTGCGTCCACTTCGCAGCCGGGCGCCCCAGGTGGCACAGTGATGCACATGTCCACCACCACCGCGGTCGCCTCGCCCGGGCCGCGGTTCCTCCAGCTGGCGGACGTCGCGGAGATCCTGAACACCTCGAGTGCCCAGGTGTATGCGCTGGTGCGTCGAGGTGACCTGAAGGCCATCAAGATCGGTGGCCGCGGCCAGTGGCGGGTCGAGGTCTCGGAGCTGGAGAAGTACATCGAGCGGATGTACGCCGACGCGCAGCGCTTCGTCGACGAGCACCCGTTCGTGGAGGCCGACCCGATGGCCGGGCCGAGCGGAGGAACCGGCGGCGACCCGTCGACCTCCTGAGCTGACCCGGACCATCCCGGCTCCGCGTCTTACGGGCGTCGTTGCACTGCCGCAAGCGCGTCGAGCCGGATGACGTCGTAGCCAACGGCCGCCGACATCCCCTCCAGACGCACCTCTGCGAAGTCCGCACCGAGCCGGAGCAGTCGCCCGTCCAGCCGGCTCCCGTCGACCAGGTGGAACAGGCAGTCGGCGTCCTCGTCGGCCAGGCGCCGGAGCACCGATCTGAGCGTCAGCCGGCGCAGCACGCCGAGGGCGTCATCGGTGACCGCACGGGCGGACGCACCCTGCAGCACCGAGAGCGCCTGCTGGCGGACGATCCACTCACGATCCGCGCCGCCGCCCGGTTGCGGATCCCGGAGCAGCAACCAGTCGGCGCCGGTGCGCGCCAGCGTGCCGGTCAGCGTGAGCCCACCGAGCAGCGTCAACCGGACGTCGCGCCCGACCGCGGCGTGCAGCCGCGAGGCGAGCGTCACCTGGGCGTACTCCGCCCGGCTACGGTCGGCGACCTCGAGGTCCCGCTCGACCAGGTGCAGGCCGGCGGCCTGCTGCTCGAGGTCGTCGAGCAGCGCAAGCACCGAGCGTTCCCATCCCATCTGGGGGTTCTCCCCACTCGGATCTCTGCCGAAACACTGTGGACAAACGTTTGACGTAACGTCAAAACACGCGCTAGAACTAGCAAACACACGCAAACGTAAGGTTCAACATGATTGCGCTCGGGAAGAGCCTGCGGCCCACCGCCGCCATCACCGCCTTGGCAGCACTCGACGCCGGATGCTGGTCCTGGTGCCAGGACGACCGAGACGCGCTCGCCCACCTCGGCCGAGCAGACTTCGCGACGTTGGTCACCGCAC
>JBBSVL010000311.1:0-3667 GCA_038233595.1 Propionibacteriales bacterium
CGCAGCTCAACGGTGCGTATCCCACATCTCAACGTCAGACGAGGGAAGACTCCCAGGCCGAGTGGAGTCGTGAGTACTCGCCGGTGCCGCTGGCCACCAGGTCGGTGGGGGTGCCGTCCTCGATGATCCGGCCGTGCTCAAGAACCAGCACCCGGTCGGCGATCTCGACCGTCGACAGCCGGTGGGCGATGATGATCGCGGTCCGATCGGCCAGGATCGTGCGCAGCGCCCGTTGCACCAGGCGTTCGCTGGGTACGTCGAGCGAGGACGTCGCCTCGTCGAGGATCAGCACCGCCGGGTCGGCCAGGAAGGCCCGGGCGAACGCGACGAGCTGGCGCTGCCCCGCCGAGAGCCGGCCACCGCGGGACTCCACCTGGGTGTCGTAGCCGCGTGGCATCTCCTCGATGAAGCCCGAGGCGCCGATCGCATGCGCGGCCCGGCGTACCTCGTCGTCGCTCGCACCGGGTCGGCCGAGCCGGATGTTGTCGGCGATGGAGCCGGCGAACATGAAGTTCTCCTGGGTCACCATCACCACGTTGTGGCGCAGCGTCTCCTCGGTGAGGTCACGAAGGTCGACTCCGTCGAGGCTCACCGCACCGTTCTTGGGGTCGTAGAACCGGGCGATCAGCTTGGCGATGGTGGTCTTGCCCGCCCCGGTCGTGCCGACGAGCGCGACGGTCTGCCCGGCGGGGATCGTCAGGTCCAGGTCGGGGATCACCGGGCGGCCCTCGACGTAGGAGAACGCGGCATGCTCCAGGCAGATCAGCCCGTGGGCGTCGCCGAGGTCATCGGGCTCGGCCGGGTCGTCGATCTCGGGCTGTTCCTCGAGCACGCCGGAGAGCTTCTCCAGGGCGGCGCTGGCCGACTGGAAGGTGTTGTAGAACTGGCTGATGTCCATCATCGGCTCGAAGAACTGGCGCAGGTAGATCAGGAACGCCGTCAGCGTGCCGATCGTCACGGCTCCACCGATCACGCGGTAGGAGCCGAGGACAAGCACCGCGGCGATCGTGACGTTCCCGATCAGCTTGATGCCGGGCATGAAGAGTGCGACCAGCTTGAACGCGTGCTCGTTGGCGATGCGGTTGTCGTCGTTGACGACCGCGAAGATCTGTTCGTTGCGCGGCTCGCGGCGGAACGCCTGCACCGCCCGGATGCCGGTCATCGACTCCACGAACTGCACGATCAGGGCCGCGATCGCCACCCGGGTGCGTCGGTAGGTGAGGGCGGACTGGCGCCGGAACCAGGCGGTCAGCCAGAGCAGCACCGGGAAGGACGCGAGGGCGACCAGCCCCAGCTCGACGTCGAGCACCAGCAGCAGGATGCCGGTGCCGACCAGGGTCAGTACGGCGGTGATCAGACCGTCGAACCCGGTGTCGAGCATCTCCTCGATCGCGTCGATGTCGGACGTCGAGCGGGAGATGACGCGTCCGGACGTGTAGCGGTCGTGGAACGCGGTCGTCAGGTGCTGGAAGTGCCGGAACAGCCGGCGGCGCAGCTCCAGCAGCACCTGTTGGCCCAGGCGCCCCGACATCACCAGGAAGACCTGACGGGTGACCGCCTGGATGATCACGACGGCGAGCACTACGAGCACGATCTCCAGCAGGACCGAGGGACCGTGGCCCGCCCGCATCGGCGGGATGCCCGAGTCGATGCCCTGCTTGACCAGGTAGGGGATCGCGAGCCGCGCGGCGTTCTCGGCCAGCACGGCGACCAGGATCCAGCCGAGGACCCGCTTGTGGGGGCGCAGCAACGAGCCGAGCAGGCGACGCGAGCGGTCGCGCAGCACGAGCGAGGCCGAGGCGGCGACCTCGTCGGCGTCCTCGGCTGCGACTCCCCGCCAGCGCTGGTCCTCGGGCGCGTCGGTCATCGCAGAGCTCCCAGCGCTGCGTCCTCGTCGGACTCGGCATCGGCTGCGAGCAGGGCCCGATAGGCCGGCACTGTCTCCAGCAGATCGGTGTGGCGGCCGACGTGGGTGATCGTGCCGCCCTGCAGCAGGGCGACCCGGTCGGCGAGCATCACCGTCGAGGCGCGGTGCGCGACCACGAGGGCTGTGGTGTCGGCGAGCACGCGGCGCAGCGCCTCCTCGACCAGCGCCTCGGTGTGTACGTCGAGCGCGGAGAGGGTGTCGTCGAGGATCAGGATCGAGGGGCGGGCAAGCACGGCTCGGGCCAGAGCCAGCCGTTGTCGCTGGCCACCGGACAGTGCCATCCCCTGCTCACCGATGCGGGTGTCCAGCCCCCAGGGCAGGTCGAGGACGAAGTCGGCCTGGGCGACGGACAGCGCCGCGCGGACCTCGTCGTCGGTGGCATCCGAGCGGCCGAGGGTGACGTTCTCGCGGGCGCTCATCGAGAACAGCGTCGGCTCCTCGAACGCCGTAGCGACCACCTGGCGCAACGACGGCAGCGTCAGGTCGCGTACGTCGACCCCGTCGACCAGGATCCGACCGGCCGTCACGTCGTACAGCCTGGGCACCAGCGCGGTCAGCGCGGTCTTGCCGGACCCCGTGGCGCCGACGATGGCAACGGTCTCCCCGGGGCGTACGTCGAGGTCGACGTCGTGCAGCTGGTCGTGCTCGGCGTCGGCGAAGCGGAACCCGACGCCTTCGAACCTGAGGTGCCCGCGGGGCTCGGCGATGACCTGGTCGCCGCCGACGATCGACGGGACGGTGTCCAGGATCTCCAGCACCCGGTCGGAGGCGGTCATCGCCTCCTGGGCCATCGCCAGGATCACGCCCAGCGCCTCGACCGGCCAGATCAGGCTCAGCATCAGCGTCACGAACGCCACCAGGGTGCCCAGGGTCAGCCGGTTGTCGCCGACGGCAAGGGCGCCGAGCAGCAGCACCACCACCAGCGCCAGGTTCGGCAGCACCTCCAGGAAGGTCCAGAAGCGGGCAGAGAGACGGACCTGGTCCATCGACGACTCGTAGAGGCTGGTCGCCTCGCGGTCGAACTTGTCGAAGGCGTAACGGCTCCGCCCGAAGCTCTTGATCACCCGGATGCCGAGCGCGGACTCCTCGACCTGGGTGGCGATGTCGCCCTTCTTGTCCTGCACCCGGCGGGAGACCAGGACGTAGCGGCGTTCGAAGCGCATCGAGGTCCAGATGATCGGCACCGCAGCGACCACGACCACGATGCCCAGTGGCCAGTACAGCTTCAGCAGCAGCGCGGCGGTTGCGCCGAGCTGGACGATGTTGATGACCAGGAACAACATGCCGAAGCCCGAGAAGCGGCGGATCGTCGAGAGGTCCGAGGTGACTCGCGAGAGCAGCTGGCCGGACTGCCACCGGGCGTGGAAGGACATCGGCAGCTCGTCGAGGTGTGCGTAGAGGTCGCCCCGGATCGCGGTCTCGACGCCGAGGACCGCCCGTGCCTGCACCCAGCGGCGGATCAGCACCAGAAGCGCCTCGACCATGCCCAGGGCGAGGGCCAGAGCGCCGAGCAGCCAGATTCCCGAGCGGTCGCTGTGGGCGATCGGGCCGTCGATGAGCCGGCGGGTGACCAGCGGGATCGCGAGCGCGACCAGCACACCGGCGAGGGCGGTGGACAACATCACCGCCAGCCGCCACCGGTAGGGGTTGAGGTAGCCACGAAGCCGCCACAGCGAGGTCGTCGCTCGGGCGTTTGCGCTGGCTGGTTGCGGTGCGGTGACGGACTGCGGTGGCCCGGAC
>JBBSVL010000312.1:0-3662 GCA_038233595.1 Propionibacteriales bacterium
AGCGTGCCCACACTCGAGCGGGAGCTCGGGGCACCGCGCCGCTGCTGCAGCGCCACGGCCGGCGGCAGCCCGGTGATCTCCTGCACGTGCGGGGCACCCACCTGCTGCAGCAGCCGACGGGCGTAGGGCGCCACCGACTCGAAGTAGCGACGCTGCGCCTCGGCGTAGAGCGTGCCGAAGGCCAGCGAGGACTTGCCGGAGCCGGAGACACCGGTGAAGGCGACCATCGCGTCACGTGGCAGGTCGACGTCGATATTCTTGAGGTTGTGCTCGCTGGCTCCGCGGACATGGACGAAGTGGTCGGTCGGGTCGTGGGACACACCCCCTGTCTAGTCGCTCGCGGATGACCTGCTCACTTCCGGCCACCGCGCAGCATCGGATCCGACGCCGGCTGGCCCGAGGTGGATTCATCCGCGCCTGAAACGTTGCCCCCCGAGGCCGTCAGGACACTGGGCCCCATCGCCACGCCGCACGAGTTCCTGGAGCACCTCGACGAGCACGCCTCAGGAGCTCCTGAGGATCTGGTCGTAGAGCACCCGACGCACCCGTGGGTGCGCCAGGGCGGCGCGGGCGGCGTTCATCCCGGCTGCCCCGTGCACGCCGCCGCCGGGATGGGCATCGTGCGGACCCGGACTTCAGGTCGCCCAACCAGGTGGCCGCGTCGTGCAGCTCACTGGCGATCCGCTCCCTCTCGGCACGGTGCTGCTGGCCGCCGCGACGTTCGCGTCGTACGCCGTCGGCACCCCGTCGCCATCGTCCGCTGCGGCCTTCTGACAGGCGAAGGCCGGAATCGGAGCGTGAGATCGTTCGGGTTCAACCCCCTCGGACACTCTGGTCGCGCGTCCCGGCCGCGCCCTCTCTAGTCGACGTAGAGCTGGCCGTTCGAGACCGTGACGGGAATTGCGGGTAGGGGTGACGGGGGTGGGCCGCCCAGAACGTGCCCGGTGCTGGCGCTGTAGCTGCCTCCGTGGCAGGGGCAGATGAACTCCTTGTTGCTCGCCTGGTACTGGACCGTGCAGCCGGCGTGCGTGCAGATGGCGCTGAATGCCGTGAACTTCCCCGCTGACAGACGCACCATCCAGGCGGGGTTGCCCGTCGCCGGGTCTTTGAACTCCGCAGCCTCGCCGACCGGAACAACACTCACCGGTCCGAGCCTGGTTCCCGACGGAGTCCCCTTGGGCGCCGGCGACTGGGAAGGCCCGTTAGAGGCGGGTGGCGTCGCGGTGCCGGAGCCCTTCGGTGTGAGCTGCCTCTTCCCCGCTGCCGACGCGGTGCCGCCGGTGAGCCTTCCGATGAAGGCCGTGAAGCCGGCGACGAGCAGGGTCACGGCGCCCGCAGTCACGATCGCCCGCCTTTCACGCGTGCCAGCAAGCTCCTGCTGGGCGCCGCCGCGCGCTTGGGTCGAGGCAGCGCTCGTCGTCCGTTCAGCAATCCATCCATCGAGCGAGAGAACACCCGACGCCCCGGTCACCACGAAGGGCGACCAGGCGAACAGGACGACGATGTCGGCGCCGTAGTAGTACGGCGAGGTGTTCCAGCTCACCGTGAGGAAGAACGTCAGCGCGAGCAGGGCACCACCGGCAGCGGCGAGGCGGGCTCGGAGGCCGAGCAGGGTGCCGACGCCCACGGCCAGCTCGCCGAGCGAGATCAAGATCCCGGTCATGGAACCCGCATGCAGGCTCAACCTGACGAGCGGTCCGATCGGGCTCGTCCCGGCCAACAGAGCCATTTGGTGCTGGACTGACACGGACGAACTGGGGTTGATGAAGTCAGGGTTGGCAAGCTTCTGAAGCCCCGCGAAGATGAACGTGACGCCGAGGAACGCTCTGAGCGGCAGAAGGAGCCATCCCGTCTGCCGATAGCGCTGGGTCTCCCACTCCGGCCCGCGTACCCACGGGGCGAAGCTCGTGGGCCTGCTGGTGGGCTGGGACGACGGGCGTCTCTGGGTCACACGCCATGGTCGCTCACGGTCTCCTAAGAAGGGGTTAAGGCCACGTAAGAAGCGGTTAAGGCCACGTAGTGACCAGGTCAACACACGTGACAGGCCGGCACCTCGGTTCACTCGCCGCGGGACTTTCGCTGGCGAGATCGGCGGTGCCGGGGGAGCTCGACTGTGATCTCGGTGCACGCGTGCAGGTTCCTACGGGGACAGCAAGCTGTTCGTCACCTGCCTGATGGCAGCAGTGGCACGCCGACGTCCCCACGAGTTGAGCAACGCAGTCGACCCCGGCTGGGTTCCCACCAAGATGGGCGGCCCCAGCGCGTCCGGCGCCTCACTCGGGGGCACCAGACCCAGAGATGGCTCGCCGGAAGCGACGACCCCGAGGTTCTGACTACCGGCGGCTACTGCACCACGACCAACGACACCGGCCCCACCCCTCCGTCACGAGCAAGCCTTCCAGGACGAACTCTTGCAAGCACTAGCCCGTGAAACCGGTGCCGTGCTTTGAGCTGATCGTGGGGAATGTGTGGGGGACTTTGGGCGCGTTGTTGAAACTCCAGGTGAGCAGGCTGCAGCCATCGTTCTGGAAATCCGTAGGAGTATTCCTTCGCAGGTTCGAGTCCTGCACCTGCCACCGGTGCACCTGCCACCGGTTGAGAAAGGGCCACTGCCGCGCCGTAGAGGTTCGCGGGTGTGTCGCATCCACCGGGGCTGGTGACGGTCTAGTGACCCGGCATGGCCTGCAAGCCACTGGCCAGGACCAGTTGCCGGATCTAGGGGTGATCCCCGATATGTGTGGATCGCCTGGTTAGGGCAGGCTGGGGGCATGATCCACGTTGAAGGGCTGACGCGTAAGTACGGGAGCTTCACCGCAGTCGACGACATCAGCTTCGAGTGCCGACAGGGGACGGTGACCGGTTTCCTCGGTCCCAACGGCGCCGGCAAGACCACCACGATGCGGGTGATGGTGGGCCTGACTCCGCCGACCCATGGCCAGGTCACAATCGGTGGCCATCACTATCGTGAGATCCCCAACCCTGGACGCCACGTCGGCGTCCTGCTCGACGCGTCGGCCCAGCATGCCGGACGTACCGGTCGGGAGGTGCTGCTGCTCAGCAGCCGCACGATGGGTCTGCCCGACTCGCGCGTGGACGAGATGCTGGAACGGGTGTCCCTGGAGCCCTTCGAGGCCAAGCGGACGGTGCGCAACTATTCACTTGGCATGCGCCAGCGCCTGGGCATCGCCAACGCGTTGCTGGGTGACCCGCAGGTGTTGATCCTTGATGAGCCCGCCAACGGGCTGGATCCCGCCGGCATCCGATGGATGCGCGACCTGCTCAAGGGGTACGCCGCCCGGGGCGGCACCGTGCTCCTGTCCAGCCACCTGCTGCACGAGGTGGAGCAGGTCGCCGATGAGATGATCGTGATCGGACGTGGCAGGATCGTTGCCCGCGGCACCCGGGCCGAGCTCCTCAAGAATGCCGCCGACGGCGTGGCCACGACCCTGGTCACGGCTGAGGACAACGAGCAGCTCCACCGGGCGCTCGCCGCGAAGGGCGTCGAGGCCACTTGGGCCGGCGCCAGGCTGCGGGTGAGCGCCGAACCTGTTGAGGTTGGTCGGGTTGCGGCCCAGGGTTCGATCGTGCTGACCGATCTGCGGGCCGGCAACGAGGACGGACTCGAGGAACTGTTCCTCCAGCTCACCGCCGAGTCCCAGCGC
>JBBSVL010000313.1:0-3647 GCA_038233595.1 Propionibacteriales bacterium
ACCACAGGTGCCGCGCTACGGGACGCGCCGGTCGACTCGGTGGTCCTGGTCTCCGTGCCTGGAGCCAGCGCGACGGTCGAGGCGATGGATGCCCTCGACGCCGGCCGGGACGTGATGATCTTCAGCGACAACGTGCCACTCGAGCAGGAAGTCGCCCTGAAGCGGGTCGCCGCAGACCGCGGACTGCTGGTGATGGGCCCGGACTGCGGCACCGCCGTGGTCGACGGGCTGGGCCTCGGCTTCGCGAACGCCACACAGCCCGGACCGGTCGGCATCGTGGCGGCCTCCGGCACCGGCTGCCAACAACTGCTCGCGCTGCTCGACCACGCCGGCGTCGGCGTCTCCTCGGCGCTGGGTGTGGGCGGTCGCGACCTGTCCTCGGCAGTCGGCGGGCTCTCCACCCGCGAGGCGATGCGCCGTCTCGACTCCGACCCGTCGGTGGAGCTGGTCGTGGTCGTCTCCAAGCCACCCGCCGCCGACGTTGCCGAGCAGGTTCGTGCCTACGCCGAGACCCTTGGCACCCCGGTCCTGTTCGCGCTGCTCGGCCCCGGGCTGCCCGACCTCACGGCGGCCGCAGAGGACGTGCTCAGGACCCTTGGTCACCCGGTCCCCGAGTGGCCGGTCACGGGCGAGGCACACCGCGGCCCCGGCACCTTGCTGCGCGGGCTGTTCGTCGGCGGCACGCTCTGCGACGAGGCGATGCTGCTCGCGGGCGACGTGCTGGGCCCGATCCACTCCAACATCCCGCTGGCACCCGAGCTGGGGATCGAGGATCTCGACGCCGCTCTCGCCTCCCCGGACCACCTGATGCTGGACTTCGGGGACGACGCGCTCACCCAGGGGCGGGCCCATCCGATGATCGACCCCGTGCTGCGGCTGGACCATCTCACGAGGGTGGCCGCCGACCCGCGCACCGGCGTACTCCTCCTCGACGTCGTCCTGGGCCACGGTGCCGAGCCCGACCCCGCCGCCTCGCTCGCACCGGCTGTCGCCGACGTGGTCGCCGCCGGCGTGCCGGTGGTGGTCAGCTGCGTCGGTACGACGAACGACCTGCAAGGTCTCGACCGTCAGGTGTCGGCGCTGGCCGAGGCGGGCGCGGAGGTCCATCTGTCCAACGCCGGCGCCACCCGCCGCGCCATCGAGCTGCTCGGAGATGCCTCATGAGTGCCCCATCCCGTGTCGTGAGCGTCGGGGCCGACCTGTTCGCCGACGCCGTCGAGACCCAGGCCACCGACGTCGACCGGGTGGTCTGGCGACCGCCGATGAGCGGCACCGAGGCCGACCTGGCCACCCTCGCCACTGACCCGCTGCGGGCCGATGCCAACGCCCGCGCTCTGGCCGCCGTCCTCGGCGTACAGGCGATGCTGGTCGACGTCGCCCCGGCCTCCGAGGTGCTCGGCCTCGAGCGTGGCCAGTTCCTGCATGCCGGCCCGCCGATCGACTGGGATGCCGCTTCGGGTCCGCTGCGTGGCGCGCTGATGGGCGCCGCCGCACTCGAGGGCCTCGTCGACGACCCGGAGGACGCACCGGCGCTGTTCCAGGACGGCTCGGTCTCCTTCGAGCCCTGCCACCACCACAGTGCGGTGGGTCCGATGGCCGGTGTGGTGTCGCCGTCGATGTGGATGTTCGTGCTCGAGGACCCGGCCTCGGGCCGTCGTGCCTACTGCTCGCTGAACGAGGGCCTCGGCAAGGTGCTGAGGTACGGCGCCTACGGTCCCGAGGTGCTCGACCGGCTGCGCTGGATGTCGGCCGTGCTCGGCCCGATGCTCAAGGAGGCGCTCGCCGGCGCCGGACCCGTCGACGCGACCGGCATCCTCACCCAGATGCTGCAGATGGGCGACGAGGCGCACAACCGGAACCGCGCCGGCACCCTGATGTTGCTGCGTGACCTCGCACCGGCGATGGTCGACCGCGGCACCGGCTCGAAGGACGTCTCAGCCGTGCTGCTCTTCATGGGCGGCAACGACCACTTCTTCCTCAACGTGGCGATGCCGGCCTGCAAGCTGGCCCTCGACGCGGCACGCGGCATCGACGGCTCCACGATGGTGGTCGCGATGGCCCGCAACGGCACCGAGTTCGGCATCCAGACCGCCGGCACCGGCGACGAGTGGTTCACCGGGCCCGCGCAGGTTGCCGACGGGCTGTTCCTCGGCGAGTACGGCCCCGACGACGCCAACCCAGACATCGGCGACTCCGCGATCACCGAGTCGGCAGGAATCGGCGGCTTCGCGATGGCGACCGCACCCGCGATCGTGCGACTGGTCGGGGGCACCGTGTCGGACGCGCTGGCCACGTCGCGGCGGATGCACGAGATCGCCCTCGGCGAGAACCCGCGCTGGATCATCCCGGTTCTCGACTTCCAGGGCACGCCGACCGGCATCGACGTGACGAGGGTGTGCCGCACCGGGATCCTGCCGCAGATCAACACCGGGATGGCGGGCAAGCAGGCCGGCGTCGGCCAGGTCGGCGCCGGACTGGTCACCCCACCAGCCGAGATCTTTCCCAAGGCCTTGTCAGCCCTCGCCGCCCGGACCCGGGACCGCGGCTGAGAGGCCCTCCACCACCGCCCTCCAGACCGCGCAGGACCAACACCTGGGCGGCGTGAGCGGCGCAGGCAGCCGGTCCCATCGACCCCGAACCCCAACCCTCAGCTCGCCGCCACCGCGGCGGCGAACTGCGCGTTGTACAGCCGTGCGTAGGCGCCTTCGGTGAGCAGCAGCGACTCATGGTTGCCCTGCTCCACGATCGCGCCGTCCTCCATCACCAGGATCAGGTCGGCGTCGCGGATCGTGGAGAGCCGGTGGGCGATCACGAACGACGTCCGGTCCGATCGCAACGCGGTCATCGCGTGCTGCAGCAGCAGCTCGGTTCGGGTGTCGACCGAGCTGGTCGCCTCGTCGAGGATCAGCAGCGCCGGGTTCGACAAGAAGGCCCGTGCGATCGTGATCAGCTGGCGCTCACCGGAGGACAGGTTGCTGCCCTCCTCGTCGATGACCGTGTCGTACCCGTCGGGCAGCGAGTGCACGAACCGATCCACGAACGTGGCCCGCGCCGCCTCCAGGATCTGCTCCTCGGTGGCGTCCGGGCTGCCGTAGGAGATGTTCTCGCGGATCGTGCCGGCGAACAGCCAGGTGTCCTGCAGCACCATCCCGATCTGGCTGCGCAGTGCCGATCGCGGCATCGAGGCGATGTCCACCCCGTCGAGCGTGATCCGGCCCGAGTCGACCTCGTAGAAGCGCATCACCAGGTTGACCAGGGTGGTCTTTCCGGCGCCGGTCGGCCCGACGATGGCCACCGTCTGCCCCGGTTGGGCCACCAGGGACAGGTCGTCGATCAGCGGCTTCTCCTCGTCGTACCGGAAGGAGACACCCTCGAAGACCACTTCGCCGTGGCGCTCGGCGGCTGGAGCACCGGCATAGGAGTCGGGAACCTGCTCGTCGGCGTCGAGCAGCTCGAAGACCCGCTCGGCCGACGCCACACCGGACTGCAGCAGGTTGGCCATCGACGCCACGGTGGTCAGGGGCTGGGTGAACTGCCGGGTGTACTGGATGAACGCCTGCACGTCGCCCAGCGACATCGAGCCGCTGGCCACGCGGAGCCCACCGAGCACGGCGATCACCACGTAGTTGAGGTTCCCGATGAACATC
>JBBSVL010000314.1:0-3594 GCA_038233595.1 Propionibacteriales bacterium
ACGGGTGCGTGCCGACGCGTCAACCCCCCTGAGCAGATCGCGCTGCAACAACTCGACGAACGCGACGCCTACCAGGGCCAGGACCATGGCGACGGCGATGGTGGCTGCGGATGTGATGCGATTGCGGACGCCGAGACTGGTCCATGTCATCGCTTCCGCCCACTGAGGCGGTACCCGACGCCACGGACTGTTTTGATGCTGACGTCCTGGGACGACACGAGCTTGCGGCGCAGGTGGCCGATGTAGACCTCCACGACGTTCGCGTCGCCGTCGAAGGCCTGGTCCCAGACGTGCTCGAGGATCTCGGTCTTGCTCACCACATGATCCGCACGGTGCGCGAGGTAGCTGAGAAGCCCGAGCTCCCGGGCGGTCAGGCGCAACTCCTGGTCACCCAGCCAGGCTCGGTGCCGCTCAGGTTCGACCCGCAGCGATCCCACCGTCAGAGTGGGGTCCGGTCCGGCGCTACTGCGGCGAAGCAGCGCCCGTAGCCGGGCCACCAGGACCACCGGGGAGACCGGCTTGGAGACGAAGTCATCAGCACCGATGTCCAGGGCGTCTGCCTCGTCGTACTCCCCGTCCTTGGCGGTCAGGAACAAAATTGGTGTGTTGTCGCCGGCAGCCCGCAAGTTGCGACAGACGTCGTAGCCGGACATCCCCGGAAGCATCACGTCAAGGACGATCACGTCGAAGTCGTTCTCGCGCGCCGCCCAGTCACCGTCAATGCCATTCACTGCCACCACCACGCTGAAGCCTTCGGATTCCAAGGTGCGCCGCAAAGCCCTTGCCAGGGGGCGTTCGTCCTCCACCACCAGGACCCGCACCGTCGCCTCCTTGCCGTTGGCTTGATGGGCGTCACAGTAGACGCACGGTAGACAAACGGGGACGGCCGAGGTAATCCTCGGCCGCCCCCGTTCAGTACTGCCTACTTGGCCGACGTCGCCGTGTCGGGGGCGTTCTGGTCGCCCTGCTGGACGTCGACACCATCGGCGTCGGCGTGCCCGCCAGGACCGTCGGACCCGTCAGCGGTCTCGCTGCCGGCCTTCTCGGCCGAGGTCCCCGTGTCCGGGGCGTTCTGGTCGCCCTGCTGGACGTCGACACCATCGGCGTCGGCGTGCCCGCCAGGACCGTCGGACCCGTCAGCGGTCTCGCTGCCGGCCTTCTCAGACGATGCCGCGGCCTGGGAGGTGCTCTGGTTGACGTGATGGACCGTGCTGCTCGGCGCGTTGCCAGCCGCGAACGCCGTTCCCGTTCCGGCCAGGGCAGCGATGCCAAGGGCGGCGGCGGCGGTCCCGCCGATGGCGATCTTCTTGATACTCACAATCGGTTCCTTCCAAAAGAGGTCTTGCGGACAGCCCCAACCCTGCGACCCCACCCCTGTGCCGAACCTGAATCAACCTGTCGAGGCCTTCAGATTTGTCGGTGACGCTCGAAAACTGAGCACTTTCGTTCGAAAGTGAGCCGTTCCAGCGTGGCGTGGTCTCTGCTCGGCGGAGGACAGGGTGTCGACTCCGGTGTTCCTGAGTCGGTGGCTGGAGCCTTTGAGGATGATGACTTTCGGGGTGGTGGACGATGGGGTCGATCACCGCGGCGGCGACGACCTGGTCTCCGAACACGTCTCCCCAGCGCGCGAAGGGCAGCTTGCTGGTCAGGATCAGCGAGGCATGTTCGTAGCGCGATTACAAAGAAGGCCTCGGCCGTCTCAGCCGGGAAGCACGGGAAGGATGACGCGGAAAGTCGTGGGTGCCGCGCCCTGGACCAGGAGCACGTCACCACCTGTCTCCCGTGCGGTCTCGCGGGCGAGCCAGAGGCCGAGCCCTCCGGCCATACTTGCGTCACGAGTGCTGACCCAGGCGTCGAAGACGTGGGGCGCGAGATCGGCCGGCACGGCCGGGCCGGTGTTCGAGATGTCGACGACGCCGCGGGCGGGCGAGGCCGACTCGAGTGTGGCGTGGATGTCGATGGTCCCTCCGGAGTCGGTGTGGCGGGTCGCGTTGTCGAAGATCGGCTCGACGATCTCAACGAGCTCTGCACAGCGGACTTCTGGGCGGATCAGGCTATCGATCCGGAGCGAGAGCGTGATGCCGCAGAGCTCGGCCTGACGGTTCCACCGAACAACCGCCGTCTCGAGAGCGGCGACCACCGGCACTGGTGAATGACCGCGTGAGCGGCTCCGGGCCAGCATCCGGTCGACGATCGAGGTGAGCTGGTCGGCGTCTTGGACGATTCGTTCCAGCGCCCTGCCCAGCTCCGCGGGGTCGTTCTCACGCAGTGCCAGCTCGGCCTCGGCACGCAGGGTCGCCACCGGAGTGCGCAACCGGTGGCCGGCGTCGGCGGCGAAGGCGAGCTCGGTGGCGTGGCTCTCGTGCAGCCGGACCAGCATCCGGTTCAGCGCAGCCACCAGACGAGCCAGCTCAGCATCTCGGCGGGGTGCCGGTAGGCCGCCGACCACGTCCCCGGCGCCGAGCAGCTCGGCGCTCTCGGTGAGCCGGGTGACGCTGTTCAGCGCGCGCCCGGTGAGCACCCAGGAGAGGACAGCCATGGCCAGGACGAGGGCGAGCAGCCCGGCGACGAGGAGTCCCAGCAGATCCGACGTCGCCGCGTTGAACCCCTCGGCGTCCACAGCCACGACCAGGGCGCCGATCCCGGCCGGGGAGGAACCGCTCCGGGAGAGCTTGATCGGTACGGCGAGCACCGCGAGGTCCGTGTCCGGCTGCTGCAGGGTGACATGGCTCTGCACCCCGGGGGGTCTCGACGTACGGACCGTGGCGATGTCCACGAGCGGAGGGTCACTGGTGAGCGCCGGGCTGCTCGCGCGGGTGCTGCCGTCAGGACCGACCACCTGGACCAGGTCCGTCTTCACGCTTCCCGCATCCTGGCGCAGCGAGCCGTCACCCGACACCTCGTCACGCGCGAGGTCGGCGCGGCTGATGAGCGCGGCCGTAAGCGCCCGGTCCTCCACGTGGTTCACCCGCCACGTGGCAGCGACACCGAACACGACCGCGAACAGAAGCCCCGCCAGGACCGCGGTCAGGACCAGGCTGTTGCGCAGGGACGACGGGACCAGGGTCACGGCAGGACCGGCAACCGGTAGCCCACACCCCGGACGGTCTCGATCAGGTCGCCTGCACCGGCCTCCTGGAGCCGGTTGCGTACGTACCTCACGTAGACGTCCACGACGTTGGACGTGCCGTCGTAGGCGTAGTCCCACACGTGGTCCAGGATCTCGCTGCGGCGCAGCACGTCTCCGGGTCTCCTCATGAAGTAGTCGAGCAGGGCGAACTCGCGGGGCGACAGGTCGACCAGGTGCTCCTGCCATCGCACCTGGTGCTCGGCCGGGTCGAGGACGAGGTCGCCGTTGTGCAGAACGGTCGGGCGGGCCGTCTCTCCGCGGCGGAGCAGGGCCCGCAACCGGGCCGCAAGCTCACCGAAGGCGAAGGGCTTGCCGAGGTAGTCGTCGGCGCCGCAGTCCAGCCCGGCGATGCGGTCACCCACCCCGGTCCGCGCGGTCAGCATCAGGACCGGGGTCCAGTGGCCCTCGGAGCGGAACCAGCGGCACCAGTCGAGTCCCGACTCGGCACCGGGCAGGCCGACGTC
>JBBSVL010000315.1:0-3582 GCA_038233595.1 Propionibacteriales bacterium
GCTCGTTGAACAGGGGGCCTTGACGCAGGACGTCGATCTCCACGCTCACTCCTTGACTTACTCCGTGCAGGACGGGTGTCGCAGGTCACAGTCTGGACCACGGCAGGCGGATTTGCCACGCGGGGGACGCCAGGAGGGGGTGCGGATGCGGCAGAGCAGACGCTGCCGCAACCCGTCGGGACCTCCGCGTAGGCTTGCCGCCGTGCCGGACACCGCTGTTGTCCGTCGAGCCCGGAAGGTCAACCGGATCCTCGCCGAGACCTATCCCGACGCTCGTTGCGAGCTCGACTTCGCCAACCCGTTCGAGCTGCTGGTGGTCACAGTGCTGTCGGCCCAGACCACCGACCGGCGGGTCAACAAGGCCCGCCCGGCGATCTTCGCGGCCTACCCCGATGCGAAGGCGATGGCTGCGGCCGACCGTGAGCATCTCGAGCAGCTGCTCGGGCCGCTCGGCTTCTTCCGGGCCAAGACGCAGTCCCTGCTCAGGCTCAGCGCCGCCCTGGTCGAGCAGCACGGCGGCGAGGTGCCGGGGCGTCTCGGCGACCTGGTCGCGCTGCCCGGCGTCGGCCGCAAGACCGCCAACGTGGTGCTCGGCAACGCGTTCGGCGTCCCGGGGATCGCCGTCGACACCCACTTCGGTCGGCTGGTTCGCCGGCTCGGCTGGACCGAGGAGACCGACCCGGTCAA
Organism: Propionibacteriales bacterium; assembly: GCA_038233595.1. Classification (GTDB taxonomy): domain Bacteria; phylum Actinomycetota; class Actinomycetes; order Propionibacteriales; family Nocardioidaceae; genus Marmoricola. The sequence goes on from JBBSVL010000315.1 coordinate 688, forward strand.
GGTCGAGCACGCGGTCGGCGCGCTGTTCTCGAAGTCCGACTGGACGTTGCTGTCCCACCACCTGATCTGGCACGGGCGTCGCTGCTGCCACGCCAAGGTGCCGGCGTGCGGCGCCTGCCCGGTGGCGCGGCTCTGCCCGTCGTACGGCGAGGGTCCCGTCGATCCCGAGCAGGCCCAGAAGCTGGTCCGGACCGAGGGCCCCGCATGAGGCGTGTGTTCGCGGCCGCGGCGGCGATGCTGCTGGCGGCGTGCCTCGCGGGCTGCTCGACGGCGGAGAAGCAGACCGAGGCGCGGCTCCCTGACGTGACCCTCCCACCGCTGCGCACCTCGGACCATCCGGCCACGCTTGGTGATCTGAAGGGTCCGCTGGTGGTCAACCTGTGGGCCAACTGGTGCAAGCCGTGCCGTCGCGAGCTGCCGATCTACCAGCAGTTCCACGCCCGGACCCCAGAGGTGAAGGTGCTCGGCGTCGACTGGATGGATCCGGCTCGCGGCAAGGCGCTGGCACTCGCCGACCGAGCCGGGCTGACCTATCCGCTGGTGGTCGACCAGGACCGCAAGATCCCCGGCCAGGCGCTGCCGAAGCTGATCATGCTTGACGCGAAGGGCCGGATCGTCTTCCAGGAGTACGTCGAGATCAAGTCGCTGGCGCAGCTCGATTCGCTGGTCCGCAAACACCTCAAGGTGCACCTGTGAGCGGTGCTCGCGCCGCCGGGCTTCCCGACTGGCTGGCGCCGATCGAGCAGGGCGCGCGCGACATCACGGCCGACGACCTGACCCGCTTCGTGCCCCCCGAAGGCTCCGATGCCCGCCGCGGTGCCGTCCTCATGCTGTTCGGCGAGGGGCCACAGGGACCCGACCTGTTGCTCACCGAGCGCGCCCACGACATGCGCTCACACCCGGGTCAGGTGTCCTTCCCCGGCGGCTCGATGGATCCCTGCGACGCGTCCCCCGCGGCTGCGGCACTGCGCGAGGCCGAGGAGGAGACCGGGCTGGACCCAACCGGGATCGAGGTGTTCGGCACGTTGCCCGAGCTGTGGCTGCCGCCGAGCAACTTCGCGGTGGTGCCGGTCCTCGGCTGGTGGCGGGACCGTTCGACGGTGGGTGTGGTCGACCCGGGCGAGGTGAAGTCGGTGCACCGGGTCCCGATCGCGGAGCTGCTAGACGCGGCGCACCGGATCACCGTCACCCACCCCAGCGGGTACCAGAGCCCGGGTTTCCTGATCGGGGACGACAAGGACCTGATCCTGTGGGGGTTCACCGCGGGCATCATCAGCCGGCTCTTCGACCACGTCGGCTGGACCAGGCCGTGGGACAGGTCGGTGCTGCGGGAGCTGCCCGACTACATGCTCGGCATCCCGGGCCCGGACAGCTCTGAGGACGGCCGGCGTGAGCCCGCCGTTCCCAACACCGACTTCAAGGGTGACAGGTGATCCGGCAATGAACCTGCTCGACTGGCTGCTGGTGCTGCTCGTGCTGGCCTATGCGTTGTCCGGCTACTGGCAGGGCTTCATCAGCGGCGCGTTCGCCACGGTGGGTCTGGTCCTCGGTGGCCTGCTCGGCATCTGGTTGGCGCCGAAGCTGCTCGGCCGGCTCGACCCGTCGATCGGGGTCTCGCTGCTGGCTATTCTCGTCGTACTCCTGGGTGCGTCGTTCGGACAGGCGATCCTGCAGTACGTCGGCACCCTGGTCCGCGAGAAGATCACCTGGCAGCCGGTGCGCGCCCTCGATGCGATCGGTGGCGCCGCGCTCAGTGTCGTCGCGGTCCTGGTGGTGACCTGGATGCTCGGTGTGGCAGTCAGCCAGTCGCGGATCCCGGGAGTCGGTCCGCTGGTCCGCAACTCCTCGGTGCTGGGTGAGGTCAACCGGGTGATGCCGCTCCAGGCTCAGGCAGCGCTGCGATCCTTCACCAATGTGGTCGGGTCGAACTTCTTCCCCAGCTACCTCGAGCCGTTCGCGCCCGAGCGGATCGTCAACGTGGCGCCGGCACCCCGACGGGTGCTGAACGACCCGGACATCACCCGGGCGCGGGCGAGCGTCTTCAAGCTGCGCGGGAACAACAAGTGCGGCCAGGGCGTCGAGGGCAGCGGCTTCCTCTACCACCCGCACCGGATGATGACCAACGCGCACGTCGTGGCCGGCGTGAGCAACCCCAAGGTGCTCGTGGGCGGCCGCCTGGAGTCGGCGACGGTCGTCTACTACAACCCCGACATCGACATCGCCGTGCTGGCGGTGCCCGGTCTCGACGGCCCTTACCTGTCGTTCGACAAGCAGGGCAGGAGCAAGGAGGCTGCGGCAGCGCTCGGGTTCCCGCTGGACGGGCCGTTCGACGCCGAGCCGATCCGGATCCGGGCCCAGCAGCGGCTCCGGTCACCGGACATCTACGGCAACGGCTCGGTCACCCGCGACGTCTTCTCGTTGCGTGGGGTGATCCGGCCGGGGAACTCCGGCGGTCCGCTGGTGGCCACGTCCGGCAAGGTGCTCGGAGTCGTCTTCGCGGCGTCGGTCACCGACAAGCACACCGGCTACGCACTGACCGCCGGACAGACCAGCAGGTCGGCAGTGGTCGGTATCGGCGCCCACTCACAGGTCGGCACCGGTGATTGCGCCTGAGCTGGTGCCGGGAGCTGAGCGCGGTGCCGGGTCCCCGTGCTCAGTCGCGCTTGAGAACGGCCTTGGTCTCCTTGAGCTGGGCGATCGAGCGCTCGGGCGGCCTCGCCTTCTTCACGCTCCGCCACCCCACCAGACCGAGCACAGCCGCGATCAGCAGGTAGCCGACGAACACGATCAGGAAGCACCAGGCCAGGTCGAGACCGGTGAAGTGGATGAAGTAGGCGATCGCCACCGACAGCATGATCACCGCAAGCACCAGCAGGAAGCCGGCGCCGGCGAAGA
>JBBSVL010000316.1:0-3564 GCA_038233595.1 Propionibacteriales bacterium
GCGAACCGTTGGGTGGGTGCTGCCGTGGGGGCACGTCAGACACCGGCCGCGCCGATACCAAGGCGGTCGCCGAGGCGGCCCGTCCTCTGCCGGGCCATCGTCACCTCCGTTGAGTCCGCCGCCGCGGTCCGCGGACCCGGTGCTGCACGTCCTCGCGGGGCGCAATGGTGCCGGCAAGGCAACGTTCGTGACGCGGGTCCTGCAACCGGTCACCCATCTCGGGCTCGTCAACGCCGACGTGATCGCGGCTGCCAGGTGGCCGGGAGAGGAGGCCGTGCACGCCTACGACGCCTCAAGGCTTGCGGCCGCGGCCCGCGCGACGTACCTCAGTGCCCGGACCTCGTTCATCACCGAGACCGTGTTCTCCCATCCGTCCAAGGTCGACCTGGTCCGGGACGCGACAGCAGCCGGCTACCACGTGCACCTGCACGTCATCCTTGTCCCCGAGGACACCACGGTCAGCCGGGTCAGCCACCGTGTCGCGCATGGCGGTGACGCGGTCCCGGAGGAGAAGATCCGCGAGAGGTACCAGCGTCTCTGGGATCGGTCGCACAAGCCCGCGGCCTGGCCGAACGCACCCGGTGCTACGACAACAGCTCGGCGCGTACTCCGTTTCGGATGGTCGCGAGCTACGCACACGGGGCCCTGGTTGGCGCGGCGACCTGGCCCGCATGGGCTCCGCCCGAACCTACGAGCACGGGCGAGCGGTGACCCGGCACCCATCGCCTGATGCCCGGCGTGGGCAGAACGCTCTCGGGGTCACAGGGACCGCCCGATCAGCTCCTTCATGATCTCGTTGGTGCTGCCGTGGATCTCGGTCTGATGGCACCATGTGCTCGAGCTGCACCCGATCCCGCGGGCTCAACTAGACGGAAGTGGAACCATGATGCCAAGTCACGAAGCCGACGGGGAGTGCTCGCGGCCATGAGCGGGGGAGTGGTGCACGTGGCCGACACGGAGCTGAGTGGACGTGTTGTTGCGATCACCGGTGCAGCAAGGGGCATCGGTCTGGCTGTCGCGCGGGGCTGTGCTGCTGCAGGGATGTCTGTGGTGGTGGGAGATCTCGAGGCGCAGGCGGTCGACTCGGCAGCCAGGCAGCTCGGGCAGAATGCCGCTGGGATCGTCGTCGACGTGCGCGACGAGGACTCCTTTGCTGCATTCCTCGACGCAGCCGAAGAGCAGTTCGGGCTTCTTGACGTGCTGGTCAACAATGCTGGTGTGCTGCGGATGGGCCCCCTGGTGGAGGCAACAGCGGACGACGTACGACTCCAGCTGGACGTCAACGTCCGGGGTGTCGTCACCGGGACCCGGCTGGCACTGCAGCGATTCGTGCCTCGGGGCCGTGGGCACATCGTCAACCTGGCCTCCAGCGCGTCCCTGGTCGCGGCCCCCAACGGCGCGGTCTACTCGGCCAGCAAACACGCCGTTCTCGGCCTCACGCGAGCGGTCCGGGGTGAGCTCCACGGCAGCGCGGTGCGGACCACGGTGGTCATGCCCGGGGTGATCCGGACCGAAATGACCCGGGACTTCGCTTCGGCCATCGGCGTGCGCACGGTCGAACCCGAGGCGGTGGCTGACGCGATCCTCGCTGCGCTGCGCTCGGGTACGCCGGAGGTCTACGTGCCCAGGGAGGTCGGGTTGCAGGGACGCTTGTTCACACTGCTCCCGGCGCGTACCTCCGACCTGGTGAAACGTCTGGTCCGCGCCGACCGCGTCATGCGCTGAGCGCAGGGTGAGGAGCCTGAGCCGGAACGCTGCCAGCCGAGAGACTGGGAGACTGGACCATGGTTCTGGTTCGACCCGACCAAGCATGAGGGAAAGGGGTACTCGTTGACTGCCGCATCGCTGGACGACCGTGTCGTCATCATCACCGGTGGTGCGCGAGGCATCGGCTTCGCCACCGCCAAGAGGCTTCTCGAGCTCGGAGCCACGGTAGGCATCGGTGACATCGACGAGTCGCGCCTGCTCGCAGCGGCGGACGAGCTCGGGGTCCACGCCGCGGTCAGGTTGGACGTGACCGACCCGGCGTCTTTCCGTGCGTTCTACGCGACAGTGATCGCACGCCTCGGGGCGCCTTACGCGCTGGTGAACAATGCCGGGATCATGCCCCTCGGGCCGACGTTGGAGGAATCCGAAGACATGGCGCGCCGGATGGTCGACATCAATCTCCACGGTGTCATCACTGGTACGAAGGTCGCGCTGGAGTCGATGCTCCTGCGAGGGAGCGGCCACATCATCAACGTGGCGTCGATGGCCGGCGAGACGTTCGTTCCGGGGGCGGCCACCTACGGTGCGACCAAGGCGGGGGTCATCAACTTCACCGAGGCGGTCCGCCTCGAGCACCGCACCAGCGGAGTCAGCCTCTCGCTGGTGCTACCCACCTTCACCAACACCGAGCTCGTCACCGGAACCACCGGGCCGCGAGGGCTGCGCAACGCCGAACCCGAGGAAGTGGCCGAAGCGGTGGCCTCGCTCCTGCACAAGCCGCGTCCCCGGGCCTACGTCACCAAGTCGGCCGGCCGCATTGTCAAAGCGCAGCGGTTCCTCCCACGACGCGTCTCGGAGAGGCTGGCACGCAGCCTCGGTGGAGAGCAGATGTTCCTGGCCGGTGTGGACCGAGCCGAGCGGATGGTCTATGAAGCCCGCGTCCGGAAGTCCTGAGAGCCACCCGACGAGGAAGGCGGCCCCGCGCGTTCCGGACCAGTTCGACGAACGCGTGCTCGTCAAGCACGTCGCTCTTGTGAAGGTCGGTAGCACGTCGCGCACCGGCATCCAGGCTGGAAGGGGTTCGCCGGGGCGCCCATTGCCGAGAACTACGCTGCACAGGTGACCGCCCGAGCCAGCCCATCGTCGCCACCAACGACGAACAACCGCGGCATCGCGCTCATCTCCTCGGCGCACGTGGTTGATGACATCTACCAAGGTGTGGTGCCGGCCATGCTGCCGTTCCTCGTTGCCCAGCGGCACTACACCTATGCAGCGGTCGCCGGCCTGGTGCTGGCAGGCACCGTCTTTTCTTCCATAGCGCAACCGTTCTTCGGCTGGTGGGCGGATCGTCGGTCCCGACGATGGCTGATCGGGCTCGGGATCTTCACTGCTGGTGCAGGGGTCGCGCTGTCCGGTCTGACTACGGCCTACGTCCTGACGTGGTTGGCACTCGCACTGTCTGGGCTGGGGGTCGCCGCTTTTCACCCGGAGGCGGCCCGGGCGGCGCGTCAGGCCGCAGGCAACAGCACCCGCGCGATGAGCGTATTCGCGGTCGGCGGCAACGCCGGCTACGCGCTGGGGCCGATCATCGCTACCCCCGTCCTGGTTGCGTTCGGGCTTCGCGGGACGGTCCTGCTCGTCCTGCCCGCAGCCGCGATGGCGATCGCACTGCTGATGCGCCTCAGCGCGACGCTCGACGGGACTCCGGATCGGCCGCGGGCCAGGTCGATGCCTACCGGCGAGGACGACTGGAGGTCCTTCTCCTGGCTGACCAGCATCGTGGTGTCCCGGTCGGTTCTGTTCTTCGGGATCACCACGTTCGTGGCGCTGTACTTCGCGAACTCGCTCGACGCCAGC
>JBBSVL010000317.1:0-3559 GCA_038233595.1 Propionibacteriales bacterium
CCTTCGTCACCTCGAGGGTGCCTTCCCTTTCGGTCCAACCATGGCCTCAGTAACCATGATTGTCCCACCGGGACAGGCACTCTCGTCATCTCACACGCCCACCACCACCGCTGACAACGGTGCTACTCGCGGATTCAGGTCAGAGAAACAGACCCGCCCGGGGGCGTCCCGCAAGCCAGTGAGGATGAAGACGGCACCACCTGCTGGGTCTGACTCACCGTAAGCCAGTGAGGATGAAGACGGCACCACCTGCTGGGTCTGACTCACCGTAAGCCTGACGCGTCTTCTGCTGTCCTTGGTTCGATTGGTCGGCTCGGTGGGTGGTGTCGTGTGCACGCGAACGGCCGGACGGCGTGACCTCATAGGAGCCCGCGCAACAGGCGCCCATCACTGGCTTGTCCGTCTCGCCCGACCGTCGCGTGCCGACCCATCCGGTGCGAACAGAATGAGGTACGGCAATGACCGGCATGACTGCGACGGTGGGTGTTGTCACCGGTGGCGTGGACACCCACGGTCAGACCCATCACTGCGCGGTGCTCGACCCGCTGGGCCGCCAGCTCGGTGATCGTGAGTTTCCCACGACCCCGCCCGGCTACCGGGCACTAGAGAGCTGGCTGCGCGGGCACGGCGAGGTTGAACGGGTCGGGATCGAGGGCACCGGAACGTACGGCGCCGCGCTGACCCGTCACCTACGGGCGGCCGGTGTCACCGTGGTCGAGGTCGACCGACCTGACCGCAAAGCGCGCCGCGCGAAGGGCAAGTCCGACCCGCTGGACGCCTACTCCGCCGCCCGCGCGGCGCTGGCCGGAACCGCCGGTGGCTGCCCGAAGAGCCGCGACGGTCGCGTGGAGTCGATCCGCGCGCTGCGCGTGGCCCGCAGCAGCGCGGTCAAGTCCCGCAGCCAAACCACCAACCAGATCAAGGCGCTTCTGGTCACTGGACCGGCCGAGCTGCGCGAACAGCTGCGGACGCTGAGCACCACCGGGCTCATCACGGCCTGCGCCAGGCTGCGCCCCAGCACCGACCTCGCGGACCCCGAACAGGCCACCAAGACCGCGCTGCGTCGCCTGGCCCGCCGCCACCAGCACCTGAGCGAGGAGATCACCGAGGCCGACGGCGACCTTCGGACGCTGATCACTGCAGCCGCCCCCCGGCTGCTCGCCTTGCCCGGTGTCGGCACCGAGGTCGCCGGGCAGCTGCTCACCACCGTCGGAGACAACCCGCACCGGTTGCACTCGGAAGCGGCGTTCGCGCACCTGTGCGGCGTCGCCCCGATCCCCGCCAGCAGCGGGCGCACTCACCGCCACCGCCTCAACCGCGGCGGCGACCGGGCCGCCAACAACGCCCTCTACATCATCGTGCTCGGCCGGCTGCGCTACGACCCCCGCACCCGCGCCTACACCGAGCGACGCAAGACTGAAGGCCTGTCCAAAACCCGACATCATCCGCTGCCTCAAGCGCTACGTCGCCCGCGAGATGTTCGCTGCCCTCACCACCCCGTCAGTCAACGACGACCCTTCGGTGACCTCGACGACCTCGACCATGTCAACGGCGGCTTGACGTGGCCGCCGGCGCAGCCCGCTGCTTCTACGCGTTCAGGCCCACCGACCGCCCGCACTGCCAGCTCACCGCCAGCATCACCTACGGCACGACCGCGCTGTGCTCGGCGTGCAACCTGCAACGCAGCACCTTGGGCAAGGGGCTGCCCGGCAAGCCGCTACCGGATAACGAGCCCGACCCGCTCGGCCTGCTCGCCGACGCCCACCAGCGGTACACCGCCAGCCGCGAGGAGCTCAACGCCGCCGTCACCCGCGCCCGACAACACGACACCACCTGGACCGCCATCGCCGACGAGCTCGGCATCACCCGCCAAGCAGCTCAACAACGCTTCAGTCAGCGGCATTGACATCCATAGGAGCATCGAACCCGCCACGGTGAGCTCGGTCGGCGTGCGCCGATCACGCGACGTCGTCCCGCAGGGGATCCCCATACGGCCAAAAACTTGGTGGCGGCCGCTAACGACGCAGTCGATGCTGCAGTGTCATGACCGATCACTCGATCCCGATGCGCGGCCAGCTGGCCGACGTTCCCACTCGTGAGGGCCTGCCGGAGGGCTTGGAGGAGCGCTGCCTGGACCCCGGCGATGCCGCGGTACTCGGACAGCTCATGGCGGCCGCGTACCGAGGCACCGTCGACGACCACGGCGAGGACGACCTGTGGCATCAGGACGAGGCGGTGCGAACGCTGCGGGGCGACTTCGGAGCCCCGGTCTTCGCTGCCAGCTTCATCGCTGTGCAGGACGAGAAGCTCATCGGCACGTGCCTCGTGACGCAGGAACCCCAGTTGCTGCTCGCCTTCGCCCTGGTCCTTCCCGAGTGGCAGAACCGCGGCATCGGCAGCACCCTCATCGCGCACAGCGCACAAGCCCTCATCAGCACCGGACACCAAGAGTGGACGCTCGCAGTCACAGACGGCAGCCCCGCTCGTCACCTCTACGAGCGACTGGGGTTCGTCCACGACGAGTCGCTCCGCTAGACACGACGAGCCGCCCCGAAGCACGAACCCGCCGCGGTCACCTCGGACGTCCCGGGGCTGGACAGGCCTCACCGTCCCGTAGGGGATCGGCTTGCGGGCGGTGTCAAGCCCCAGCTCGGCTGGGTCGTCGTCAGAGTCGATCGGCCGGCCGACACACTTCAATCGTTCGGTTGACATCATGAAGGTGAGCTTCTACGCTCAATCTCAACCAATTAGTTGAGATTGAGGCGTCCGAGATGAGTGATCCGCTGTCGCAGGTGTTCGCGGCCCTGGCCGATCCGACCAGGCGAGATCTGGTGGCGCGGTTGACCGATGGTGACGCCCCCGTGGGGCAGCTGGCGGCGCCGTACCCGGTCAGCGTGCAGGCCATCTCCAAGCACCTGAAGGTGCTCGAGCAGGCCGGCCTGGTCAGCCGCGACGCTGAGGGGCACCGCAGCCCGGTGCACCTGGAGGCGGAGGTCTTCGACCTCATGACGAAGTGGATAGAGCGCTACCGGGCGCGGGCGGAGGCCCGTTACCGGCGGCTGGACACGGTGCTGGCCGAGATGGACGACGACGAGATGGCTGGGCACCACCCGACGGTTGAGGAGACGGCATGAACCACACGACGAGAACCGCGACGATCGCAGCGGATCCCCTGGTCCCGATGATCCGCATCACCCGGGACTTCACCGCCACCCCGGCCCAGCTGTTCCGGGCGCACACCGACCCGGAGCTGTTCGCGCGGTGGGTCGGCCCGGACGGGATGACGACCACGGTGGACCGCTGGGACGCCAGCACCGGCGGCAGCTGGCGCTACCTCGCTGCCCGGGATGGGGCGGAGTTCGGTTTCCACGGCTGCTTCCACGAGGTACGGGCGGACCGCATCGTGCAGACCTTCACCTGGGAGGGTGACCCGGACGGAGTCGCGCTGCAGACGCTGCGCTTCGAGGACCTCGGCGACGGCCGCACCCGGTTGCACGCCCAGTCGCTGTGCGACAGCTTCGAGGGCCGGGACGCCTGGCTGCGCAGCGGAATGGAGGCC
>JBBSVL010000318.1:0-3556 GCA_038233595.1 Propionibacteriales bacterium
AGGCGACGTGTCCGATGATCGTTGATTCGAGCAGCGCATCAAGGGCGGCCCGGTCGTGAGACATCAGCTCCGGCAGGCGTGTCGGTTCGGTCCGGCACCGCAGCGGCAGCGGCAACCGGCGCAGCCAGCGTGCGATCAGTTCCACTCACCCATCCTCGTCACGCCCGCACAGGCTTTCGGCTTTCGGCTTCCGACTCGGGTCGGGGTGCTCTCAGCGAACAAGTAGTCAACCGCGGCGGGCACCTCGCCCATCTCAACGGGGCGTTTCGCGCAGCTCAACGGGGCGTTTCGCGCAGCTCAAGGGGGGTGGGTGCTGTGAGGTAGCGGTAGGCGTGGTGCCGCCGGAAGCCCAGCCCGGCGTAGAACTGCTGGGCGGCCCCGTTGTCGGCGAGCACCTGCAGCAACAACGTGCTCGCGCCGCGCTCAGCGGCCCACTCCAGCAGGTCCGCGAGTACGACGGTGGCCAACCCCCGCCGCCGGTGTGCCGGGTCGACGTACAGATCGGTGAGACCGACCCAGTCCTCGGCGTACGTCGCCCGGCCGCGCGCGACCAGCCGGTTCTTCAGCGTTACGGCTGCGAACACCACGTCGGCCGGGTCGTCGGTCTCCAGCTGGTGTCGCACCGACTCGTAGCTCGCCAGCGCGCGGTCGTTGCCGACCAGCCAGCCACGGTCGACCCGGCTGGTGCGCGTCACCGGCGGTGAGCCGGGCGGAAGCCTGAGCGCTCGCCGTACCTGCGCCACGGACCCCAGCAGCACCTCGGAGTCGGACTCCTCGGGCCGGGCGCGCTGCCAGCCTCGGTCCACCAGCGCCAGGTGCACCGGTGAGTCGACGACGACCTGCGCCCATGCCGGACGGTCCCGCTCGGCGTAGAAGACCCGCACCCGCGCGAGCGCCACGTCGAAGGGGAGTCCCGGGTCGCCGACCGGGAGCACCGAGTTCGTCCGGCCCGTGGAGCCGCCGGTGCAGCGCAGCAACCAGTCGCCGAGGTGCTCCACATCGAACGGCCTCAGCTGTGCTGCCGCCCGGCGCTCGACCTCGTCCGCGGAGACACGCATCCGCACCGACGGCCGCGGTGGCACCGGCTTGCCCGAGACGATGTCAGCGGTCCGGATCTCGACGAGGGACCCGTCCTCGCGCCGGATGCCGGTCAGCCCCTCGGCCCAGGACTCGCACACGCCGAGCACATCGGTCATCGCCGGGCCGCCACTGGGGCCGGTCTCACCGCGCAGCAGGCGCCGTACGACGACCCGCTGGCCGACCACGTGCGGTCCCAGCATGTGTTCACCGGTGGGTACACCTTCAAGAGCCATCGCCGGGATACTAGGCTGCTGGCAGAGACCAGACCCCCGCTCGTCCTTCGAGGAGGAACCAGGTGACCTACGTCATCGCCCAGCCTTGCGTCGACCTCAAGGACCGTGCGTGCGTCGACGAATGCCCAGTCGACTGCATCTATGAGGGCAAGCGGATGCTCTACATCCACCCCGACGAGTGCGTCGACTGCGGTGCCTGCGAACCGGTGTGCCCGGTCGAGGCGATCTTCTACGAGGACGACACCCCCGAGCAGTGGAAGGAGTACTACGACGCGAACGTGCACTTCTTCGACGACCTGGGCTCCCCGGGCGGCGCCGCGAAGATGGGTGAGATCGACAAGGACCACCCGCTGATCGAGGCGCTCCCGCCGCAGCCCCAGGCTGAGGGCTGATCGCCACCCCGCACGCCCCGGTCTCGAGTCGGCTCCCGGAGTTCCCCTGGGACCAGCTCACGTCGTACGCCGTGCAGGCTCGGGCCCACCCCGACGGCATCGTCGACCTCTCGGTCGGCACTCCGGTCGACCCGACTCCCGAGCTCGTCCAACAGGCGCTCCGTGACGCCTCCGACTCGCCCGGCTATCCGGCAACGATCGGCCTTCCCGAGACCCGGCAGGCCTGCATCGACTGGCTGGCCCGACGTTTCGGGGTCACCGGGTTGGGCCTGGACGCCGTCCTGCCCGTGATCGGCTCCAAGGAGCTGATCGCCACCCTGCCGCTGCACCTCGGCATCGGTCCGGGCGACCTCGTGGTTCAGCCGACGCTGGCCTACCCGACCTACGAGGTGGGCGCGAAGCTGGCCGGTGCCCGGGTGTTCGCCACCGACGCGCTGACCGCGCTGGGGCCGGAGACGCCGCGGCTGCTCTGGCTGAACTCGCCGTCCAACCCGACCGGGCGGGTGCTACCGCCCGACCACCTGCGCAAGGTCGTGGCCTGGTGCCGCGAGCGCGGCGTGCTGCTGGTCAGCGACGAGTGCTACCTCGAGTGCGTGTGGGAGGGCGAGGCCTTCTCGGTCCTGCACCCCGACATCTGCGGCGGCACCCACGAAGGCATCCTGGCCGTGCAGTCACTCTCCAAGCGGTCCAACCTGGCCGGCTACCGGTGCGCGTTCGTCGCCGGCGACCGGTCCGTGGTGGGTGAGCTGCTCGCCGTACGCAAGAACCTCGGCCTGCAGCTGCCCGGCCCCCAGCAGCGTGCGATGGCCGCCGCCCTGGGCGATGACGAGCACGTTGCCGCACAGCACGCGAAGTACGCCGCCCGCCGGGAGCTGCTGCGAGATGCCCTGGTCGCCGCCGGCTTCCGGATCGACCACTCGCAGGCCTCGCTGTACCTGTGGGCGACCCGCGAGGAGGACTGCTGGGAGACAGTCGCCGACCTCGCGGAACGCGGCATCCTGGTGGCGCCCGGCACGTTCTACGGCCGCTCGGGTGCCAAGCATGTGCGGGTGGCTCTCACCGCAACCGATGAGCGGGTCGCCGCTGCCGTCGAGCGGCTGCGTTGACCCTCGGGCCGATCCACTCAGCCCAGAGAAACGCTGACCGTCCCGGACTTCGTGCCGTACCGGGTCCAGCCCTTCTTTGAGGCTTTACCGATCTGCCAGCGCTTGCCTGCGACGGCGACGGACTCGATCTTCAGTTCGGCGGCGTGGGCAACGAGGTACTGCGCCACCGCCCAGCCCCGTCGCTGGCCGGCGAGACCCGTGCCGACAGTGACTGCGAAGTCCTGCCGGGCCCCTCGGCTGGTCTGCAACGGTCCGAAACCCTTCTGCAGGTCGGCGAGTGCGGAAGCTGCCGTGCCCTTGCTCCCCGACGGCTGGTGCACCACGCAGCTGAACCGGCCTCCGGGGGAGTAGCCGGTCAGTGCCGAGGCCAGCGCGCGGGCGTCCGCAGCGTGCGGCTGGTAGGCCTCGGGGTAGCCCGAGCGCTGCACCCGCTGGGCCGCCTCGGTGATCCGCATCGTCTGGAAGCCGTGCACCTTGACCAGGGCGTCGAAGAAGGCATTCGTGGAGTAGTAGGGGTCCTGGATCTGCGCACTGGTGCCCCACCCCTGTGAGGGTCGTTGCTGGAACAGGCCCAGCGAGTCACGGTCGCCGTGGTCGAGGTTGTTCAGCTTCGACTCCTGGAACGCCGCGGCCAGCGCGATCGAGACCGCGCGTGCGGGTAGCCCCCGGCTGACCCCGATCGCGGAGATCAGGCTCGCGTAGCGGGCCTGGTCCGGGCTCAGGTCGACCTTCACCGCACCGACCT
>JBBSVL010000319.1:0-3543 GCA_038233595.1 Propionibacteriales bacterium
CCCAGCTCCCGGAAGTCCATGCACCGAGAGTACGCCGGGGGAGCCGCCCGGCTTTTCCACAGGGCCTGAGCTGCCACTTCCCCCGTCGGCAGACCTGATGAAGGCTGGAGCCATGAACACCCCACGCAATCACTCGCTGCGCTCCCCGCTTCCGCGGGGACCTCGCGTGAGTGCCAGGGGTTCGACGGTGGCGGTGGTCGTGCTCGGCGTGTGCGCCGTGCTCGCGATGGCTGCGCTGTTCACCGTCGGGCGGGGCGGCGGCCGGGAGGTCAGGGGGGAGCCAGGCCAGGGGGGACCGGCCGCCGCCCCCGCGCACTCGAAGGTGCTCGACGTGCTGCACGACTGGGACCGGTCCCGTTCCCGGGCCTGGGCGGCCGGGGACCCGGCGGCACTCAGTCGGCTCTACGTCGAGGGGTCTGCGGCGGGTCGGGCCGACACCCGGTTGCTGCGCAGGTACGTCGCGCGCGGGCTCGTCGTACGACGGATGGCGATGCAGGTGCTTGCCGTCAAGGTGTTGCAGTCGCAGCCGCGGCGGATGCGGCTCGTGGTCACCGACCGGCTGGTCGGCGGAGTGGCTGTGGCCGGTGGGCGCGAGCTCCGGATGCCCGGCGACGCCGCCTCGACCAGGCTGCTGGAGCTACGCCGTGGAGGGGGTAGTTGGCGGATGGCGGCAGTCAGCCTGTGGAACTGAGCGCGGTCGCCACCACCTGGTGGATGTTGTGGTCCCCGAAGTCGAACCCTGCCTCGAGCAGCACCTTGGGTGTCGCTCGCACGGAGCCGAGCACCTCCGGCGCCATCTGACCGGCGGCCGGCCGGATCACCAGCGCCGGCACCCGGAAGACCGTCGGGCGGTGCACGGCGCGGCCCAGCGCTTCGGTGAGCTCCTGGTTGGTCGGCACCTCGGGCAGGCACAGGTTGACCGGCCCCTCGACCGAGTCGTGCTCGGCACAGAAGATGGTCGCACGCACCCAGTCCTCGGTGGAGATCACCGGGAAGTACTGCCTGCCGTCGCCCAGCGGGCCGCCGAGCCCCAGCCTGAACAGGGGCAGCAGCATCTTCATCGGCGGGATCCGCCGGTCGAGCACCGGGGAGGTGCGCAGGAAGCAGACCCGTGCCCCGGCGTCGGCGGCCGGCTGAGCGGCGTCCTGCCAGACCCGGCTCACCTTGGTCAGCAGGCTGTCGCCCCTGCTGTCGGCGCTCTCATCGAGGACCTCGGCGCCGTGGTCCCCGTAGTAGGAGATCCCGTTTCCGGCGAGGAAGACCGGCTTGGTGTCGCGGATCGCGATGGCTGAGGCCAGCGTGCGGGTGGTCGCCACCCGGCTGTCCTCCAGTGCGCGGGCCCACTTCTTCGAGTGCGGGTTGCCCGCGGTGGGAGCGCCCGCGAGGTTGACCACCACGTCGACGCCGTCGAGGACGTCCGGCTCCAGCGGTTCGCCGTACGGGTCCCAACGCCGCTGGTCGGCCGCGTCCGGCGTACGCCGCACCAGTCGTACGACGTCGTGTCCGCCTTCCGTGAGAGCGTGCCGGAGCTGGGTTCCGAGGAAGCCCGATGACCCTGCAATCAGGTAGCGCATGGCTTCACCGTCGCACGGCGCGGGCGGTTGTCGCACACCCGTTGGTGGGGGATTAGGCTCGCATCCGTGAGCCACTTCGATGTTGTCATCCTCGGTGCGGGCCCCGGTGGGTACGTCGCCGCCATCCGCGCCAGCCAGCTCGGCAAGAGCGTTGCCGTGGTCGAGAAGAAGTACTGGGGCGGCGTCTGCCTCAACGTGGGCTGCATCCCGTCCAAGGCGCTGCTGCGCAACGCGGAGCTCTCCCACATCATCACTCACGAGAAGGATGTCTTCGGGATCACCGGCGACGCCTCGATGGACTATGCGCCGACCCACAAGCGCAGTCGCGACGTGTCCGACAGCATCGTCAAGGGCGTCCACTTCCTGATGAAGAAGAACAAGGTCACCGAGATCAACGGCTGGGGCACGCTGAAGGACGCCAAGACCCTCTCGGTCGAGGGTGAGGACGGCGCGACCCAGGAGCTGACCTGGGACACGCTGATCATCGCCACCGGTGCCACGACCCGACTGGTGCCCGGCACCGAGCTGTCGAAGAACGTGGTCACCTACGAGGAGCAGATCCTCGACCCGGAGCTGCCAGGGTCGATCGTGATCGCCGGGTCGGGTGCCATCGGCGTCGAGTTCGCCTACGTGATGAAGAACTTCGGCGTGGACGTGACGGTCGTGGAGTTCCTCGACCGGATGGTGCCGACCGAGGACGCCGAGATCTCCAAGGAGCTGCTCAAGCACTACAAGAAGCTCGGGGTCAACGTGCTGCTCTCCACGAAGGTCGAGCGCATCGAGGACAACGGCGACAAGGTCAAGGTGACTGTTTCCAAGGACGGCAACGAGGACGTCATCGAGACCGACAAGGTGCTGCAGGCGATCGGCTTCGCACCGCGGATCGACGGCTACGGCTTGGAGAACACCGGCGTCGAGACCACCGAGCGGGGTGCGATCGCCGTCGATGCCCGCGGACGCACCAACGTCGAGGGCATCTACGCGATCGGCGACGTCACTGGCAAGCTGATGCTGGCCCACACCGCCGAGATGATGGGCATGGTCGCCGCGGAGACGATCGCCGACGCGGAGACCGTCGAGATCGACTTCGACATGATCCCGCGGGCGACGTACTGCCAGCCCCAGATCGCCTCCTTCGGCTACTCCGAGGAGCAGGCCAAGGAGCTGGGGTACGACGTCAAGGTCGCCCGCTTCCCGTTCGCCGCCAACGGCAAGGCCAAGGGCCTCGGAGACACCGCCGGGTTCGTGAAGATCATCGCGGACGCCAAGTACAACGAGATCATCGGCGCCGCCCTGATCGGACCCGATGTCACCGAGCTGCTCCCGGCGTTGACCCTGGCCCAGAAGTGGGACCTCACCGCAGACGAGGTGGCCCGCAACATCTTCGCGCACCCGACGCTCTCCGAGGCCGTCAAGGAAGCCGTCGAGGGCATTGCCGGGCACATGATCCACATGTAGGGCGGCCTGCACGCCCAGGGCCAGGGCGCTGAACCCCCGCCCTCAGCGACTCGTCGACCTCTGGTACTGCCAGTTGGCCAGCGGCACGAACACCGCGAGCACCGCCACGGCCCAGATCAGGGTGTAGACCTCGGGATGCTGCAGCGCCCAGGACGGGGTGTCGAGGGCCCCGCTGGGTCCGAGGTTGCCGAAGCGCTCACGGGCAGCCTGGGTGACCGTAGAGATCGGGTTCCACTCTGCGAACGCACGTAGCGGGCCTGGCAGCGTGCGCAGCGGGACGAAGGTGTTGGCCACGAACGTCAGCGGGAAGATGATGATGAACGAGGCGTTGTTGACCACCTCCGGGCTGGGCACCAGCATCCCCACCCACGCCATGATCCAGGAGATCGCGTAGGCGAAGACCAGCAGCAGCACGTAGCCGATCACGGCGTCGAGGACCGAGCCGCGGATCCGCCAGCCGACGAGCAGCCCCGTCACCGACATCACGACCAGCACGAGGACGTTGTTGAGG
>JBBSVL010000320.1:0-3528 GCA_038233595.1 Propionibacteriales bacterium
GCGAAACGAGGAGCCGTCGACGCCGATCGTTTCGGGCGGCGGCTGTGTCGCCGTCGTTGAGCCGGGACTCGAACTCTCTGCCATCGGCGCTCCTCATCCCGTATTGCAATATGTTCGCAATAGCGACAGTAGACCAACGGTTCGGTTTGGCAACCCTTCGGACTAAGCAGGTCTCGGCCGAGGACCACCAGATCGCCCGTTGCGGCATGCCCGGCGAGATCTCGACCGACCGGGACCTCTTGCTCCGTCAGACCCAGAGGCTTCCGTAGGGGCCTGTAGTGCGTCCGAACCCTTTCGCCGTCGGGCTCAGCCGCCTCGCAGGCTCGTCGCGGTTGGTTGCAACGCGTGGCTCAACGTGGCGAGGGTGGTGTCGACCACCCGGTAGAACGCCCACTTGCCGCGTTGCTCGCGGGTGACCAGGCCAGCCTCGACGAGCTGCTTCATGTGGTGGGAGACCGTGGGTTGAGTGAGGCCGACAGGTGCCGTCAGGTCGCAGATGCATGCCTCGGCGCCGGGTTGCGCTGCGATCAGTGACAGCAGCCGAACCCTGGTGGGGTCACCGAGTGCTTTGAACGTGTGGGCAAGGCGCTCGGCCGCGACCGCGTCGAGGGCTCCGCGAGTAACCGGTGAACAGCAGTTGCTCAGGTCGTTGACGAGATGCGGAAGCGTGATCGGCATGGCCTCATTCTGACATACGTATTGACAGAGGTCGATGGATTGGGATTGGCTACGCATGGATGCTCGTCGATGCGTAAAGGGAGTGGTCATGTCGAATGAGAGTGACCTCCGCGAGCAGGTTCGTGCCCGTTACGCCCAGGCCGCCACGTCGGCACGGGCCGGTGTGTCCAACGCTGAGCTGCAGACGACGGAGTGTTGCGGCAGCTCGTACCGCGGAGGCGACACGGACACCGCGGTCGATGAGACCTTCGGTGCCGGGCTGTACAGCACGGCTCAGCAGGGCGGGATCCCGGCCGAGGCGCTCGCGGCCAGCCTGGGATGTGGCAACCCGACAGCAGTGGCAGATCTGCACCAGGGCGAGCGGGTTCTCGACCTTGGCTCGGGAGGCGGCATCGACGTACTGCTCTCGGCGCGCCGGGTCGGAGAATCTGGTTTTGTCTACGGCGTGGACATGACCGACGAGATGCTCGCACTGGCGCGCGCCAACGCAGCCAAGGCCGGCGCGACCAATGTGGAGTTCCTCAAGGGCACCATCGAGGAGGTCCCGCTTCCTGACACCTCTGTGGACGTGGTGATCTCCAACTGCGTCATCAACCTGTCCACCGACAAGCCGGCCGTGCTGGCTGAGATGTACCGCGTCCTCGCCCCGAAGGGTCGGATCGGGATCTCCGACGTGGTCGCAGAGGACCGCCTCTCCCCTGCGGAGCGGGCCGAGCGCGGCTCCTACGTCGGCTGCATCGCCGGTGCGCTGTCGCGCAGCGAGTACCTGTCCGGGCTTGCCGCAACCGGGTTCATCGACGCCGAGGTGGAGTTCACCCATGAGGCTGCGTCAGGCATGTACGCCGCCATCATCCGCGCGACCAAGCCAGGCGCATGAGCCGAAGCACCACACAAGATCCCGTCAGGGACGTGGTCGGTCGGCTGTCCGCCCCCGACCGGTTCCTGCCGGTGTGGATCATCGCGTCGATGGTCATCGGCCTGGTGCTTGGCCGTTCCGTCCCCGGACTGAGCGGCGCGTTGTCAAAGGTCGAGGTCGGGTCCGTCTCGCTCCCGATCGCGATCGGCCTGTTGGTGATGATGTACCCGGTCCTGGCCAAGGTCCGCTACGACGAGCTGGGTCGCGTCACGGCTGACAAGAGGCTCCTGGTCGCCTCCGTCGCCCTGAACTGGATCATCGGCCCGGCGCTGATGTTCGGCCTGGCGTGGCTGCTCTTGCCGGACCTCCCGGCCTACCGCACGGGGCTGATCATCGTCGGTCTTGCCCGCTGCATCGCGATGGTGCTGATCTGGAACGACCTCGCGTGCGGGGACCGCGAAGCCGCCGCCATCCTGGTGGCCCTCAACGCCGTCTTCCAGATCGTCGCCTTCGCCGCGCTCGGCTACTTCTACCTCCAGGTCCTGCCCGGCTGGCTGGGGCTGTCCCAGGCCGGTCTGGACGTCTCGGTGTGGGAGATCGCCAGGTCCGTGCTGGTCTTCCTGGGCATTCCCTTGCTGGCCGGCTATCTGACCCGCCGGCTCGGGGAGAGGGCGAAGGGGCGCCAGTGGTACGAGTCGCGGCTGGTGCCGAGGCTCGGCCCGCTCGCGTTGTACGGGTTGTTGTTCACCATCGTGATCCTTTTCGCACTCCAAGGACACGCGATCGCCAGCCGGCCCCTCGACGTCGCCCGGATTGCGCTTCCCCTGCTCGCCTACTTCGCGTTGATGTGGGCCGGATCCTTCACTCTGGGCTACCGGCTGCACATGAGCTACGAACGCGCCACCACGCTCGCGTTCACCGCGGCCGGAAACAACTTCGAGCTCGCCATCGCGGTCGCCATCGGCGTCTTCGGCGTCAGCTCCGGGCAGGCGCTCGCAGGGGTCGTGGGACCGCTCATCGAGGTCCCCTCCCTCGTCGCGCTCGTCTATGTCGCGCTGTGGGCGCGCCGCCGCTTCTACCCCAGCCACGAATCATCTCGTGTCTGAACTCCACGAGGTCTTGTTCATCTGCGTCCACAACGCCGGCCGCTCCCAGATGACCGCCGCCTTCAGGCTCCATGACATCTGAGCACTCGGAGATGCTTGACCAACCCGTCTGAGGGAGGACTTGAACCGGCTGCCACCCGTCCCACAATGGAATGCGTTCTAGATTTGAGCGTGAGACTTCGGCGCAGTCACCCCCTGTTCTCTCCCCTGGACACCCGAATCCCCCTCGCGAGGGGGATTCGGGTGTCGCGCGTCGGCATGGGGGAGGTGCATGGATACTGCCGCACCCCACTATGGCGCACCCCTGCACATCGGATCTGGCGCTGAGCGCGCTCTACGACGACCGCCAGGAGGGCGTGCATGATCCGTTCGCAGTGGAAGAACGACACCAAGAGGTCGCTGCTCCAGGTCCCGGCAGGGAGCTGGGTGGCTACCAGAGCGGCGATCAGGGTCCCGCGGCCGCGGCCGCGTCCGGCGCCCCTGAGGGGACAGGTCGTCATCATCAGGTGCGGACAACGCCGCCATGGAGAGCTTCCTCGGTCCGCTGAAATCCCAACGTCGTCCGCCCGCCGCGGGGCCCTCTGGCCAGTCGAGAGTCTGCAGAGGGCTCGGCACACACTGGTGGAAGGGCCTTTGATAGCGGCATCCGACTGACTACGTTCAGGCATGGCGAGTGTCGACATCGAGGCGCACTCGCGAGCCGTGATATGCGCTTGAGCACGTACTAGGCCGAACAGCGTGCGGGCAGCGTACGGCTCAACATCAAGGAAACGGAGACGACATTGATCCTCATCACCGTCAAAACGAAGGTGAAGCCAGGCAGCGCCGATGCCTACCTCGCGGCGAACCGGCCCTTCCTTGAGGCGACGCGCCAAGAGCCGGGGAACA
>JBBSVL010000321.1:0-3524 GCA_038233595.1 Propionibacteriales bacterium
CCGTAGTAGAACGGCATCATCACGACGCCGAGGAACAACATCGCCGGCACGGCGCCGATCCAGTAGTAGTGCGCGGTGGGAACGCCGAACTGCGCGCCGTTCGCCGACATGCCGATGATCTCGACAGCGCCGAGGTTGGCGGAGATGAAGGCCAGACCGGTGATCCAGGCCGGCAGGGAGCGACCGGAGAGGAAGAAGTCCAGGCTGCTCGACACTGCCCGCCGGGCCATCACGCCGATGCCGATGACGAAGACGAAGTACGTCGCGATCAGGAGATAGTCAACCCAGTTGGTGCCGAGTCGCAGTGCGCTGCTCGCTGCCAGAACCATGCTTCGCCTCCCGGAAAAGAACCGTCGCCACAGTCGATCACGTCGCAACCTACTCCCCTGCGGGTGCGTGTGGGGCGAACGCGCGGGCGCTGTCCGCCTGCACACCCGCGATGGTTACGATCGAACGTCGCGACTACCAGAACAGAGGGAGCTATGAACACAGAGCAGCTTGACCGCATCGAGAACGGCCACGGCTTCCTCGCCGCCCTGGACCAGAGCGGCGGCAGCACGCCGAAGGCGCTTGCCCTCTACGGCATCGAGGAGGGCACCTATGCCGACGACGAGATGATGGATCTCGTCCATGCCATGCGCACCCGGATCATCAGGTCCCCGAGCTTCTCGGGCTCACGGGTCCTCGGCGCGATCCTCTTCGAGGACACGATGGACCGCCAGATCGAGGGCCTCGACAGCGCGGAGTTCCTCTGGGCGAACAAGCAGGTCGTGCCGTTCCTCAAGGTCGACCGCGGGCTGGAGGACGAGTCGAACGGCGTGCAGCTCATGAAGCCGATCCCGGTTCTGAGCGAGCTGCTCGCACGAGCCAGTGGCAAGGGGGTCTTCGGCACCAAGATGCGTTCGGTCATCAAACGGGCCGATGCGGCCGGTATCGGGGCAGCCCTCGACCAGCAGTTCGAGGTCGGCGTACAGATCCTGTCCACGGGCCTGGTCCCGATCCTCGAGCCCGAGGTCGACATCTTCAGCCCGGACAAGGCCGAGATCGAGGACATCCTCAAGCAGGGCGTGCTCAGCCGACTCGACGAGCTCGATGACGACCGGGTGATGCTGAAGCTGTCGTTGCCGACCACCACAGACCAGTACGCGGAGCTCGTCGAGCATCCAAACGTCCTGCGCGTGGTCGCGCTGTCTGGCGGCTACAGCCGCGACGAGGCCAACCAGCGGCTCTCCCAGTGCCACGGGCTCATCGCCAGCTTCTCGAGGGCCCTGACCGAGGGGCTCGACGTCAACCAGTCGGATGCGGAGTTCGACGAGACGCTTGACCGGTCGATCGAGTCCATCTTCCAAGCCTCGAAGGGATAGTGCGCGAGCCGCGATGAACATGCCCGCAGTGGTGGTCTTCGACGTCAACGAGACGCTCTCGGATCTCGCCCCGATGGCCCAACGATTCGCCGAGGTGGGGGCACCCGAGCAGCTGGCCAAGACCTGGTTCGCGACGCTCCTGCGAGACGGGTTTGCCCTGACCGCCGCCGGCGCGCAGGAGCGTTTCTCGGTACTCGCCGAGGGCACCCTGCACGGAGCGTTCGCCGGTCTCAGCCTGAACCGGGATCCTGACCGGGCCGTGGAGCACGTGCTGGCCGGGCTCCGCGACCTCGAGCTGCATCCAGACGTCGCGGACGGCGTTCGCGCGTTGCGCGCCTCCGGGTTGCGGCTGGTGACCCTGACGAACGGCGCCACGGAGGTTGCCGACCGGTTGCTGACCGGTGCCGGGCTGCGACAGGAGTTCGAGCAGCTGTTGTCCGTCGAGGACGCAGGCATCTGGAAACCGGCGCGCGGCGCCTACGAGTACGCCGCACGCGCCTGTGGGACCGGCGTGACGGACCTGCTGCTGGTCGCGGTTCACCCGTGGGACATCGACGGTGCCGCGCGCGCGGGCGCCCGTACGGCGTGGGTCAACCGTTCCGGAGTGCCCTATCCCGGCTACTTCACTGCGCCCGACATCACTGTGTCGGACCTGGGCCAGCTCACGGGCAACATCGGCGACTGAGAGAGCAGCTTCGTCTGCTGACTTTGCACGTCCAGCACGTTGGCGTGCACCGTCCCAGTGTTGGCTGAACATCGCAGCTCGGCACTGTCATGGTGCCGTGGCTGCAACGACGTCAAGGATTGCGGAGAAGCCAGGACATGACTGGTTGCTGTCGCCGCAAAAGGTGTGGCCCGGCGCTGCGGCTGCGATGGCGGCCCGTCCCAGCGGCGTCTCGGAAGGGATCGTCACTGCACCGCGGAAGCGCCCGTCACGAGCGGCCGGATAACGGCCGAGGTCGATCGCCGCCCCCACTCTCGGGACGAGTGTCAGTCGGTAACGGGCATCTTCTCCTAGATCCAGCGAACACGCTGCTCCGGCACTGGTCACCGCGACAGCCTGACCTCGGACAACTCTGCTGGCCGACACCTTCAGGGGTCCGGGGACGCAACTGTCAGAGCTGTTGATCGAACAGGCTCCGATGGTCAGCAGCGAGATCAGCACGGTGAACCCGACCCGAGACCCAACACATGGAACTCGCGTCATGGGACCGAACATATCCTCGGTAGGCCCAGGACCGATGCCTACCGACTCTTCCGTTGCCGGCGAGACGTGTCGGCGTCGCAGCCCGGCTCGACTCAGACTTTGCGTCGCGCTGCCTGGCGGCGTTCGGCCTCGTTCTTCGTGGCCTCGAACGACGAAGCGACCACTGATTCCCACTTGGGTGCGACTATGTCTCCCCAGCGTTCACCGATCCGCCACAGGTCGGTGCCCAGCCGACCGGTGTAGGTCAGCAGGGTGTGGTCGTCGTCGGGTTCCAGGGTGAACGTCTCCACGACGTACGGAACCGGGCCGCGTACCAGGCGGAAGTCGATCCGGCGTGACCGTTGGAAGGCGACGGTCTCTACGGTGGTCGCCCGAAGGTGCCCGGGGATCGGCGTGTAGTGCGCGGCGAGCACCAGGTCCTGGCCGCGCTCGAGGACGTGCACCTTCTCCTGCACGGCCCGCGAGGTGCGCTCGGCATAGGGTTCGGCGAGCACGTCGAAGACCACACCCGCCGGAGCGTCGATCTCGACCGAGAGCGGGCCGAGCGCACGCACTCGGCCCCCGAGACCGAGGTCGATCGGGACTGCCCCGGTGACCAGACCCAGGTAGACCCCGCCACCGGTCAAGGCGCAGCCGATCGTCGCTGTGGCCAACCTCTGCAACCCGTGCATGCGACTCGCTCGATGGTGTCGTGGCTCCACCGACCACGCTACGCACCCCCTGATGCCCGACCCTGAACCCAGTTCCGGCCCGGGCCGGTGGCCCGAGTCAGCCATCCGGGGGTGGTCGAAAGCGTCGATCCGGCTACGTCTCACCCCGCCGCGCGGGCGTCGAGCAGCTTGAGTGCGGCTGCCTCGATGGTCGGCTCGGAGAGAAGTACGTGACGGGCCGCGTCGCCCAACGGGATGTAGCTGTCCTCACTGGTGACTCGTGCGATAGATCCGTGGAACTGC
>JBBSVL010000322.1:0-3488 GCA_038233595.1 Propionibacteriales bacterium
CACTCTCGGTTGTTCTCGATCACCAGCTTCCAGTTCCCCTCCTCGACGATGTCGATCTGCGCGGCGACCTTGGTACGACGCAGCTCGTGCGGCTTCAGGTACGGGGCGATCCGAGCCGCGTAGTCGTCGAAGTCCGGCGGCGGGTCGGTGGCCAGGCAGAGGAAGATCAGGCCGGCCACACTGCGCACGTGCGCGGACTTGAGGCCGAAGCAGCTCCGGTCGAAGGTCGACGGCTGTTGTCCCGCATGGAGGAGCGTGCCGTCCACCCCGTAGGTCCACTGGTGGTAACCGCAGACGATGTTGCCCACGGAGCCGGACCCGTCGAGGATCCGTGCTCCTCGGTGCCGGCAGACGTTGTGGAAAGCCCGCACCTCCCCATCGTCGTCGCGCACCAGGATCACCGAGAAGGTGCCGACCTCCACGGTGCGGAAGTCGCCCGGCTCGGGGATCTCGGCGTCGTGTCCGGCGAAGATCCAGTGCCGCCCGAAGATGACGGCCACATCGGTCTCGAACACCTCGCGGTCGGTGTAGAAGGGCGTGTCCAGCGGCTGCCCGGGAACGCGCGCGGCAGCCAGCTCGGCCACATCGTTGCGGCCGGCGAGGGGTGGGGCGAGAGTGGTCATCGAAGTCTCCGTCGGGTCGGTGTCGGTGTCGGTGTCGGGTCGAGTCGGGTCAGATGGCGAGGCAGAGGCGCAGCGCGTCGTAGATCGCCGCGTGGACGTTGCGGCTGCTCACTGCGTCACCGATCCGGAACAGCTGGTAGCTGCCGGCCGGGTTGGTGGCGACCGTCTGTGGGCGTCCGGCGACCAAGGCGTCATGGTCGACCTCGCCCAAGTTTCGTGAGCCGGGGACCAGGTCGAGATAGAGCTCGTCGTTGGGCAACGTGCCCTGCTCGACGACAACGGAGTCGACCGGGCGTAGCGACTCCTGCTCGGCGTACTCGCTCCACAGGTGGGCGACCAGCCGACCGTCGACGCTCCGGCTCACCTGACGCAGCTGGTGGGCCAGCGTGATCACGACGTCGTGCTCGGCATAGGCACGCAGGTACGCCGGGGAGTTCATGCTGCCCACCCCCGGCGCAAGGGTGCGCTCGGGGGTCACCAGCTCGACCCGGGCGCCGGCGCGGGCCAGCAGCTCGGTCGCATCGTGGGCGGGCTCGGCGCCGTTGTCGTCGTAGACCAGCACGTCACCGGTCGGCCGCGAGGTTCCGCCCATCACGTCCCAGGTGTCGAGCACCAGCTCCTGACCTGAGCGCAGGAAGGACCGGTTGGGGCGGCCACCAGTGGCCACCACCACCAAGTCGGGCTTCTGAGCCAGGACGTCGGCGCGCTCGGCGAAGACCCCGTAGCGGAACTCCACACCGGCGAGCTTCGCCTCCCACACCCGCCAGTCGACGATCCCGATCAGGTCCCGCCGCCTGGGAGAGGCCGCGGCGAGAAGCAGCTGTCCGCCGGGTGCGTGGGCGGCCTCGAGCACCACAACGTGGTGGCCGAGCTCACCGAGGACCCGTGCCGCCTCCAAACCCGCGGGACCGGCGCCGACCACCACGGCCCGGCGTCCGGCCGCCGGGCGGGGGGTGATCTGGTGCACGAGGGTCTGTTCCCGGCCGGTCGCCGGGTTGTGGATGCACTTGGCGTCGCCGGAGTCATAGATCGCGTCGAGGCAGTAGTTGGCGCCGACGCACGGCCGGATCCGGTCCTCGTCGCCGGCCCTCAGCTTGCGGACCAGATGCGGGTCCGCCATCTGGGGCCGGGTCATCCCCACCAGGTCCAGCAGGCCCTCGCGCACCGCGTAGCGGGCAGTGGCCACATCGGCGATCCGGGCAGCGTGCATCACTGGTACGGCGATACGTCGGCGCACCTGTGCGGCGAAGTCCAGGAACGGAGCCGTCGGGGTACCCATGCCTGGGATCACCCGGGCCAGGTGCGCATCGCTCTCGATGGTGCCCTTGATCAGGGACAGGAAGTCGATGCCGTCGTCGACGTAGGCCGAGAGCGCGGTCAGAGCCTCGGCCGGCTCCAGCCCGTCGGGGAGGCCCTCGTCCATGGACATCCGGATGCCCACCACGAAGTCGGGGCCCACCGCGGCGCGCACCGCGCGGACGACTCGTCGAGGCAGGGCCATCCGGTTGTCCAGACCGCCCCCGAGGGCGTCGGTGCGGTCGTTGGTGGCGGGGGAGAGGAAGGCGTCGACGAGATGGCCGTAGTGCTGCAGCTCGATCCCGTCGAGTCCGGCGGCCTGGCATCGCAGTGCCGCGGACACGAAGTCGTTGACCACCCTGTCCAGGTCCCACGGCTCGGCCCGCTTGGGGAAGGCACGGTGGGCCGGTTCCTTGGCCGCGGACGGGTAGATCAGCGGGAGCCAGTCGCCGGTGTAGTTGCTCGTGCGCCGGCCCAGATGGGTCACCTGGCACATGACCGCTGCACCCTCCTCATGCACGTCGTCGGCCAGTCGCCGCAACCACGGCACCACGTCGTCGCTGTACAACAGGAGGTTGCCGAACGCCGGCGGACTGTCGCGGGACACGACGGCGGAGCCACCGATCATGGTCAGCGCGACCCCGCCCCGCGCTTTCTCCCGGTGGTAGAGCCGGTAGCGATCCTTGGGCATCCCCTCCTCGGCGTACGCCGGCTCGTGGGAAGTGCTGACGATCCGGTTGCGCAGCGTGAGGTGCCGGAGATCGAAGGGCTGCAGCAAGGGGTCGAAGGTGCGCACACCATGAGTGTGAGCCGGAAAACCTTCGGAGAACAGCGAACAATTCTACAGATGATCGTGCAATAGTTTCGCATGATCGACCAACGGCTACACGTCCTCCGGGTGCTCGCGGCGCATGGGACCGTGACCGCCACTGCCCGCGCCCTGCACTACACGCCGTCGGCCGTCTCACACCAGCTGCGGACCCTCGCCGAGGATCTGGACGAGGTGCTGCTGGTCCCCGAGGGGCGGGGCGTCCGGCTGACCCCCGCCGCGAGGACGCTGCTGGCCCACGCCGACGACCTCTTCGCGCGCTGGGAGGAGATCCGCGCAGCGGTCGCCGCGAGCTCCGGCGAGCATTCGGGGTCGCTGCGGATCTGTGGCTTCTCGACCGCCGCCGCCGCGCTGCTGCCCCAGGTGGCCACCCACTTCGCACGCGCGCACCCCGGTGTGACCGTGCGGATCATCGAGGCCGATCCGGAGGAGTGCTTCGAGCTGCTGTTGGCGGACGAGGCCGACCTCGCCGTGGTCGTCGCGACGGCGACACTGCCACCCTCGATCGACCGCCGCTTCGACCAGCGCCCGCTGCTGGACGATCCGCTGGACCTCCTGGTTCCGGCCGGCCATCGGCTGGCGGGCAGCGCGTCGGTACTGCTCAGCGAGGCCGCCGGCGAGCCCTGGATCAGCGATCGGCCGGGGCGGCCCCATCACCGACTCGTCCTCACGGCATGCGCTGAGGCCGGATTCACTCCCGCGTTCGCCCACGAGGCGGCCGAATGGGACACCGGTGCGGC
>JBBSVL010000323.1:0-3485 GCA_038233595.1 Propionibacteriales bacterium
CGGTGGTCGAGCAGCGAGCGCCAGCGAGCGCGCCGAGACCACGTCGTACGACGAAGGACACCGCACATGACTGAAACCCCGATCGACGGCACCGGCGGACCCGGCGGCCGGATCGAGCCCGTCGAGCTGCAGACCTCGATGCAGCGCGCCTACATCGACTACGCGATGGCGGTGATCGTCGGTCGCGCGCTTCCCGACGTACGAGACGGGCTCAAGCCGGTGCACCGCCGGGTGCTCTACGCGATGTACGACGGTGGCTACCGGCCCGACCGCGGTTTCTCCAAGTGCTCGCGCGTCGTGGGCGACGTGATGGGTCAGTACCACCCGCACGGCGACAGTGCGATCTACGACACCCTGGTCCGGCTGGCGCAGCCGTGGGTGATGCGGGCGCCACTGGTGCAGGGTCAGGGCAACTTCGGTTCCCCGGGCAACGACTCGGCGGCCGCGATGCGGTACACCGAGTGCCGGATGGCGCCGCTGGCCCTGGAGATGGTCCGCGACATCGCCGAGGACACCGTCGACTTCCAGCCCAACTACGACGGCCGGTCGCAGGAACCTACGGTGCTGCCGGCGCGTTACCCGAACCTGCTGGTCAACGGCTCCGCCGGGATCGCGGTCGGAATGGCCACCAACATCCCCCCGCACAACCTGCGCGAGGTCGCCGAGGGTGCCCGTTGGGCGCTGGACCACCCCGAGGCCAGCCGCGAGGAGCTCCAGGACGCCCTGGTCGAACGGATCAAGGGACCCGACTTCCCCAACGGCGCGACCATCGTGGGTCGCGAGGGCATCGAGCAGGCCTACCGCACCGGACGGGGCTCGGTCACCCAGCGCGCGGTGATCGAGATCGACGAGGATGCCAAGGGTCGCACCTGCCTGTCGATCACCGAGCTGCCCTACATGGTCAACCCCGACAACCTGGCGCTGAAGATCGCCGAGCTGGCCGACTCCGGCAAGGTACAGGGGATCTCCGACGTGCGTGACGACTCCTCGGGACGCACCGGCCAGCGGCTGGTCGTGGTGCTGCGCCGCGATGCCGTCGCCCGCGTCGTACTGAACAACCTGCTCAAGCACACCGAGCTGCAGACCAACTTCAGCGCCAACATGCTGGCCCTGGTCGACGGGGTGCCGCGCACGCTGACCGTCGATGCGTTCATCAGCAACTGGGTGGCCCACCAGATCGAGGTCATCCAGCGGCGCACCCGGTACCGCCTGCGCAAGGCCGAGGAGGACGCGCACATCCAGCGCGGGCTGGTCAAGGCGCTCGACGCGCTCGACGAGGTGATCGCACTGATCCGCCGGTCGCCCCAGGTCGACGACGCCAGGCAGGGGCTGATCGAGCTGCTCGAGATCGACGAGCTGCAGGCCAACGCGATCCTGGACATGCAGCTGCGCAGGCTGGCGGCGCTGGAGCGCCAGAAGATCATGGACCGACTGGCCGAGCTCGAGCTGGTGATCGCCGACCTCGAGGACATCCTGGCCAGCCAGTCGCGGCAGCGGCAGATCATCTCCGACGAGCTCGCCGAGATCGTGGAGAAGTACGGCAACGAGCGGCGTACCCAGATCATCGCGGCCGACGGCGACCTGTCGATGGAAGACCTGATCCCCGACGAGGACCTCGTCGTGACGATCACCCGGGGCGGCTACGCCAAGCGCACCCGCGCCGACCAGTACCGCACCCAGAAGCGGGGCGGCAAGGGTGTGCGTGGGGCGACGCTGCGCGGCGACGACGTGGTCGAGCACTTCATGGCCACCTCCAACCACCACTGGCTGCTCTTCTTCACCACGGCCGGCCGGGTCTACCGGACCAAGGCCTACAACCTGCCCGAGGCCCAGCGTGACGCCAAGGGCGGACACGTGGCGGGGCTGCTGTCCTTCCAGCCGGACGAGCAGATCGCCCAGGTGTTGGCGATCCGGGACTACGACCAGGCGCCGTACCTGGTGCTGGCCTGCCGTTCCGGGCTGGTGAAGAAGACCCGGCTCGGCGACTACAACTCCCCGCGACAGGCCGGCGTGATCGCGATCAACTTCCGCCAGGAGGACGACGAGCTGATCGGTGCCGAGCTGGCCGAACCGGACGACGACATCCTGCTCGTCTCCCGCAAGGGCCAGGCGATCCGGTTCCGCGCAGACGACACCCAGCTCCGACCGATGGGGCGGGCGACGTCCGGTGTCCAGGGGATGAAGTTCCGCTCGACCGACGACCTGCTGTCGATGTCGGTGATCCGGGCCCATCAGGTGGCCGCCGAGGCGGCCCTCGAGGGCGACGTGCCGGACGGCCCGGGTGACGCCGTGCAGGACGTGAAGCCGCAGTACGTCTTCACGATCACCGACGGTGGGTTCGCCAAACGTACCCGGATCTCCGACTATCGGCTGCAGTCCCGCGGCGGCATCGGGATCAAGGCGATGAAGCTCGACAACCAGGAACGTGGAAACCTGGTCGGCGCGTTCATCGTGGTCGACGGTGACGAGGTGATGTCGGTGACCAGCGGCGGTCAGGTGGTGCGCAGCCCCATCGACGGCGCGTTCCGCGTGACGGGCCGCTCGACGATGGGCGTGAAGTTCGTGACCCCCAAGTCGGGCGACTCGGTCGCGGTGGTCGCGCGCAGTGTGGAGAAGGCGGTGGAGGAGGAAATCGACGCAGCAGTCGCCGAAGACGCCGAGGCGAGCGAGGCAGACGGCGACGTTGCCCCCGATTCTGCTCCGGGTGCAACAATCGACGGCGACGACCTACCCGACGCACCGGAGGAGCTCTGATGACCGAAAGCGATCAGGGCAGCGCCCGGCGCGGGTTCGGCACCGCGGAGCAGGGCCCGCGGTCGAGGGAGGCGACGGATCAGAGGTCGGGGGAGAACGGCGTCAAAGCGACTGGTGACTCCGGTCCACGTTCGACCAGCCCGACCAGCTCGAAGAGCCCGACCAGCTCGAAGAGCGGCGCCCGGTCGACATCGTCCACGAAGGGCGCCCCACGGCGCCGGCCCCGCAAGGCGCACCTCCGGCTGGTCCAGGTCGATGCCTGGTCGGTGATGAAGACGGCGTTCCTGCTCTCCATCGCGATCGGCATCGTCACCGTGGTGGCGGTCGGTATCGTGTGGAGCGTGCTGGGTGCCGCCGGGGTGTGGGACTCGCTGAACGGCACCGTGCAGACTGTGATGGGCAACAGCTTCCGGGTCCAGGACTACATCGGCACCGGTCGGGTGCTCGGGTTCACGATGCTGGTGGCCGTGGTCGACGTCGTACTCCTGACCGCGATCGCCACTCTCGGGGCGTTCCTCTACAACCTGGCCGCTACGCTGCTCGGCGGCATCGAGGTCACCCTCGCCGAAGACAGCTGATTCCACTTTGGTCGGCCCGCCGACGGTGGGGTAATCTTCCTCGTCGGTCGCCGGTGCAACTTGTCGTGCCGATCTCCCGGGCCTATAGCTCAGACGGTTAGAGCGCTTCCCTGATAAGGAAGAGGTCAGAGGTTCAAGTCCTCTTAGGCCCAC
>JBBSVL010000324.1:0-3439 GCA_038233595.1 Propionibacteriales bacterium
GCCGCCCGCTTCGTGCTGACCTGCGAAGCCTTCAACTTGCCCGATCTGACCTTCGTCGACGTGCCCGGCTTCCTGGCCGGCAACGAGCAGGATTTAAACGGGATCATCCGGAGCGGAGCCAAGCTCATCTACGCCTACGCCGAGGCGACGGTGCCAAAGGTCACCGTCATCACCCGCAAGGCCTACGGCGGCGCCTACGACGTCATGGGCTCCAAGCACCTCGGCGCCGATATCAACCTCGCCTGGCCGACTGCACAGATCGCGGTCATGGGAGCTCCGGGCGCGGTCAACATCCTCTATCGGCGAGAGCTCGCTGACGGGGGCGAGGACGGCGAGGCGCGGCGACGTGAGCTCGTGACGGAGTACGAGGACGCGCTGGCCAACCCCTACATCGCCGCCGAGCGCGGCTACGTCGACGCGGTGATCACTCCGCACGAGACCCGGGTCGAGATCGTCCGGGCGCTACGGCTGCTGAGGTCCAAACGGGAGACGCTGCCGCCGAAGAAGCACGGGAACATCCCGCTGTGAGCGATGAGTCCTCGGTGGTCGAGCAACCCCCACTCCTCCAGATCATCACGCCGGGCGCCACCGACCAGGAGGTCGCCGCGCTGGTGGCGGTGGTTGCCGCGATGGCCGCCGCAGACCACGCCACGCCGCGGCAGGCCGGCCCGGAGTGGTCTGCGCACCACCGCAAGCTGCACCCGTCGTACCGTCCCGGCCCGGGGGGCTGGCGCTCGAGCGGCATGCCGTGAGCGGCCGATGAGCAGCCAGGTGCCCCGGCTGGTCCTGGCCTCGGCGTCCCCGGCGCGGCTCGAGACGCTGCGGCGTGCGGGGCTGCGCCCCGAGGTGGTGGTCTCCGGGGTCGACGAGGACAAGGTCGAGGAGTCCGAGCCAGCGTCGTACGCGCTGAAGCTGGCGCAGCTGAAAGCAGTCGCGGTGGCCGCGCAGCAGCCCCGGTCGCTGGTGATCGGCTGCGACTCGATCCTGGAGCTCGACGGACAGATCCTGGGGAAGCCGCAGACCGCGGAGGAGGCCACCCACCGCTGGCAGGAGATGCGCGGCAACGCGGGTGTCCTGCACACCGGGCACTGCGTCATCGACACGCACCGCGAGGTGTGGGTCGCCCGGTCAGCCGCCACCAAGGTCCGCTTCGCCCAGGTCTCCGACGAGGAGATCGCTGCCTACGTCGCCACCGGCGAGCCGCTGTCGGTCGCCGGCGCGTTCACGCTCGACGGTCTCGGCGGCGCCTTCGTCAGCGGCGTCACCGGCGACCCGCACAACGTGGTCGGGATCAGCGTCCCGCTGCTCCGGCTGATGCTCGACGAGCTCGGATTCTTGTGGACCGACTTCTGGGCCGAGGCGTCACAAGGGTCCTGATCGGCCCTCGCAGCGTCTACCCCTTGTCCAGCAGCGCTACGAGGTCCTGCGCGGCCCGTCTGCGGGAGTAGCTCGTGAGCAGCCCGCCCTCGTTGGTGGTCTCGACGTTGAGCCGGACCAGCCCCTGGTGCGCGACGTCGAGGTACGACGCCCGGTAGTCGACGTGGGTGCGGTTCGTCGGGTACGACGCCTTCACCACCTCGATCTTGCGCCTGCCGATCGTGAAAGTCGCGGCGCTCTGCTCGTTGCCGGCCTCGGAGTAGGCCCGGCCCACGGCTGCGGCCTCCGCGAGATCCGACCTCGCTGCGAAGGTCGCCACGACCAGCGTGATCGACGGGTCGTCGAACTCGCAGATGTACCGCTTGCCGCTGCGGCCCAGGGTGCTGACTCCGGAGCCGAACTGTTGGTTGGTGCTCCTCCCCGCGATCTCGACCGACGTGGTGACGTCGCACCCGGCCGTCATGGACAGTCTCGGCACGGAGGTGACCGGAGCCACCTTCTCGGACGCGGCGTAGCTCTGCTCCACCGCGGCGTACCAGGCTTTCGGCACCCCGTCCCCTGCCGGCCGCACCGGCTCGGCGGCACCACACCCGGTGAGCGAGACCGCACCCGCGAGTGCGGTCACGACAGCAGAGCCGGCCGTCGTACGACGTGGGGTCGTCCGCAACACCATGGCGGTGCCTACTCGACCGGAAGGCCGAGCCCGCGGGCGATCAGCATCCGCTGTACCTCCGAAGTGCCTTCGCCGATCTCCAGCACCTTGGCGTCGCGGTAGAAGCGGGCGACCGGGTACTCCTCCATGAAGCCGTAGCCGCCGAAGACCTGCGTGGCGATCCGGGTCGCACTGACCGCCGACTCGGTCGTGTAGAGCTTGGCCACGGCGGCGGCCTGCTTGAACTCCTTGGTCGACGGGCGGGCGGCCCCGTCGCCGGAGTCCATCGCGTCCTTCATCGCCGCGGCACGATAGGTGAGCAGCCGGGAGGCGTGCAGCATCGTCTCCAGGTCGGCGATCTGGAAGGCGACCCCCTGCTTGCGGCCGATCGGACCGCCGAACGTGGTGCGCTCCCCGGCGTACTCCAGAGAGAGGTCGAGGCAGGCCTGGATGCAGCCCACAGCGACAGCGGAGATCGCCACCCGACCGTCGTCGAGGGTGGCCAGGAACTGCGCGTACCCGCGGCCGCGGTCCCCGAGCAGGTTCGCCTCCGGGACGTGGGCGTCCACGAAGGTCAACGGGTGGGTGTCCGAGGCGTGCCAGCCGAGCTTGTCGTAGGCCTTCTCGGCGGTGAAGCCCGGCGTCGCACTCGGCACCACGATCGTGCTGATCTCCGGCTTGCCGCCCTCGCGCTCGCCGGTGCGCGCGGTCACCGTCACCAAGGACGTGATCTCGGAGCCGGAGTTGGTGATGAACTGCTTGGCGCCGTTGACCACCCACTCGCCATCGATCAGATCGGCCTTCGTCCTTGTCGCTCCGGCGTCCGAACCGGCACCCGGCTCGGTCAGCCCGAAGCCGGCGATCTTCGCGCCGGAGACCAGGTCGGGGAGCCAGGTCTGCTTCTGCTCGTCGGTGCCGTAGGTGAGGATCGGGCTGATGCCGAGCCCGACACCGGCCTCGAGGGTGATCCCCATCGACTGGTCGACCCGGCTGAGCTCCTCGATCGCGAGGCACAGGCTGGTGAAACCACCGTCCTCGCCGGAGAGCCCAGCGCCGCCGTACTCCTCGGGAGCGGTCAGCCCGAACAGCCCGAGCCCACCCATCTTGTGCACCACGTCGGTCGGGAAGTGGTGGTCCCGGTCCCACTGTGCGGCGTGCGGAGCGATCTCCTTCTGCGCGAAGTCTCGGACGGTACGACGGAACTGTTCGTGCTCGGTGGAGAGTTCGAAGCCCATGTGGGCATCCTAACGTCCCTCGGTTAACGATCGCTAACCACAAGTGCATCCCACCAACCTCCCGGCCCGGATCTCCCGCGCACCTGACTACCGGAGTGAACCCGGGACGACACGGGCGCAACGGCCACGAGGTGGGGCGATACGCTGCGCAACGCCGTCGTCCCACAGCCCAGGA
>JBBSVL010000325.1:0-3428 GCA_038233595.1 Propionibacteriales bacterium
ATAGAAGCCGAGGAACACTGAGAGCAGGATGGTGGCCAGGATCCATGCTGTGTGGCCGACCGTGACGTGGGCGAGCAGGATCGCCGCGACCAGCCCGAACAAGGTGCCGGCGACACGGTTGGCGCCCTTGAGGAACGTCTCCGAGCGGGTCCCGGTCCCGGTGAAGGTCACGAACGCCGCGATCACCGCCCAGTAGTAGCGGGTCGGCGAGAGCCAGGTGCCCAATGCGATGGCCAGAGCCCCGGCAAGCGCCACCTGCACTGCCTGGCGGCTGACCATGTCGAACCGGGTCATCGGGTTCCAGCGGAAACCCCGGACCTGCACCTCCTTGCCGACCGCGGGCGCACCGGGGAGGTTGCCGAAGACCAGCGCGGTGGTCGCCTCGAACGCGTCCTCGCCGGGCTCCACCTCCGGCGGCTGGTCGGTTGCGGCGTCCAGCTCCAGGAACTCCCGGACCCCGTGGCACAGGTGCCGGGCCGGCCACCAACCCTCGCGCCCGGCCTGCTCGCAGACGGTGGCCAGCAGCTCCAGCCGGTCCGCCGCGGCGCGTGCGGCAGGGTCCCGACGCCGCGCGACGTGGTCGAGCACCCGATGTGCCTCGGCCAGCAGCTCCGGATCGCCCGCGCGGAGAGCGACCGTTGAGCCGGCCATCCGTTCGATCGCCTGCTGGGTCTCGATCAGCCTGCGCCGCAGCGCCGGTCCGGACCAGCCCTCGGGCAGGGCGCGGGTGTCCTCCGACCACGCCTCCGCCATCAGCGCGGTCTCCCCCAGCCCGGTCTGGCGGACGGCCAGCGCGCGCATCGCTCGCCCTCGGCGCGCGGAGGGTACGGCACCGGCCTCGAGCAGGTCGGCACACTCGCGGGCGACGGACCGTCCTCGGGCGAAGAACGCCCGCAGGGTGGAGTAGAGCGCCTTGCGGGCGTTGGTCCGGAAGATGGTGACGGAGAGCAGCAGCACCCAGACGGTGGCCACCACGACCGCGACGAGCAGCCCTGGGATCATGGAACCGGTCGCCTTCAGGAACGAGGCGAAGAAGTACCCCATCCAGGCCATGAACCCGTAGAAGAACCAGGGCAGCCCGAACCGCCGCACGAACACCGCGGCGAACATCATCGCGACGAAGCCGATGACCCGCAACGCCTCGTTGCCGGAGGTCAGCGTCCCGAGCACCATGCCCAGACCGACCGCGACCGGGAAGAACGCCGCGTTCTTGACCTTCCCCCAGACCTCGGGGCCGACAAGTGCGTTGGAGCCCATCATCGCCACGACGGCACCGAGAAGCATCGAGACCAGCGTGACCTTCGGCGCCAGCCCCAGCAGCTTCGCCACACCGGCCTCGACACCGAGGGCGGTGCCCATCGCGGTGGCGGCTGAGAGAGCCATCCGGAGCCTGCCGAGCCCCGGGTCGGATGCGGCAAGGCGGTCCCGGACCTCCGTCAGCCACTCCCGGAACCTGCTCGTCACATCGACCTCCCCACGAACTCTAGGCGCTGGGTGGTGGTGGCGAATACCTCAGGCGCTGGTCGACTCGTGGACGAACGCCGTGAGCCGGGCCAGCTGGTCGGGGTCGGTCGAGGGGATCACGCCATGGCCGAGATTGAAGATGTGACCCGGCGCCCCCCGGCCGGCCTCGAGGACTGCCCGGGCCCGGTCCAGCATCACCTCGGTGGGTGCGAACACCAGAGCCGGGTCCAGGTTGCCCTGGACCACCCGTCCGCCCACCCGTCGTACGCCGTCGGCGAGAGGGACCCGCCAGTCGACACCGACGACGTCTGCACCCGCCTCTCCCATCAGGCCGAGCAGCTCACCGGTGCCGACCCCGAAGTGGATCCGCGGGACATTCAGGGCACCGACCCGTTCCAGCACCCGAGCCGAGTAGGGCAGCACGTGGGTCGCGTAGTCGTCGGGGCTGAGCGCACCAGCCCAGGAGTCGAAGAGCTGCACGGCGCTGGCACCCGCCTGCACCTGCACCTCCAGGTAGGCCGCCGCGATGTCGGCGATCTGGCTCATCAGGGCGTCCCAGACGTCCGGGGCGCCGTACATCAGCGCCTTGGTGCGGGCATGGTCCTTGGACGGCCCACCTTCGACGAGGTACGACGCGACCGTGAACGGTGCACCCGCGAACCCGATCAGGGGTGTGCCGCCGAGCTCGCGGACCAGTCCCTGCACGGCTTCGGTGATGAACGGCACGTGCTCCGGGGCGAGGTCCGGGATGCGTGCCACGTCGGCGAGCGTGCGCACCGGCTCGGCGACCACGGGACCCACACCGGGCACGATGTCGAGGTCGACGCCGATCGCCTTGAGCGGCAGCACGATGTCGGAGAAGAAGATCGCGGCGTCCACCCCGTAGCGCCGCACCGGCTGGAGGGTGATCTCGATGACCAGATCCGGGCGCATGCAGGACTCCAGCATCGTCACCCCCTGGCGGATCGCGAGGTACTCCGGCAGCGACCGCCCGGCCTGACGCATGAACCAGACCGGGGTATGCGGCACCGGCTCCCCCCGGGCGGCCCTGAGGAACGCCGAGCCGTGGAGGTCGGGGTTCGTCCCACGGTCGGAGGTCGAGGCGGCTGGCACCAGGCAATCGTCGCAGGTCAGGCGGCGCGTCGGGCAATCGCCTTAGGCGGGCCACGCATACGCTGTCGAACATGTCCGCACGTCAGGAGCCCCGGATGGATGAGCCGGAGTCGCCGGAGGAGTTCCGCGACGCAGTGCGGCAGATGCATGCCGCGCGGTTGCGTCCGGAGATCCTGGCCGAGGAGATGCCGGCACCCCAGCGCATCGCGCCGTACTCCTCCGCCCTGGCTGCCGACATCACCGTCGACGGCGAGGACCTCGGCGGCGGCCGGCTGGTGCTGCTGCACGACCCGGCCGGCAACGACGCCTGGGAAGGTACCTTCCGCTGCGTCGCCTACGCCCGAGCCGACATCGACCCGGAGCAGGCGGCCGACCCGATGCTCGCAGGTGTGGGCTGGACCTGGCTCACCGAGGCGCTAGAGGCTCACGGCGCCGACTACGCCGCGCCCTCGGGCACGGTCACGTGCGTGGCTGCGGAGAGCTTCGGCGGCCTTTCCAGTGAAGGTGCGACCGCCCAGATCGAGATCCGTGCCTCCTGGACACCGGCCGAGGCCCCCACCCAGATGGGCGCCCATGTCGAGGCCTGGGCAGAGCTGATGTGTACGGCGGCCGGTCTGCCGCCGGTCCCCGAAGGGGTTGCCACGCTGCCGAGCCGGCGCGGTCAACGCGGCCGAGGCTGATGGCCCGGCCCGCGCAGGCCGACGAAGGGTCCAACACTGGGCACCCACCCTCCAGCGGGGAGACTGCTCCCGAAGAAGAGTCGCCCGAGCTCGAGCTGCTCATCCTTCGTGACGGGCTCCCCGAGGTTGTCGAGACCGCGGAGGCGCTCGCCGCAGCCTGCGCCGACATCG
>JBBSVL010000326.1:0-3421 GCA_038233595.1 Propionibacteriales bacterium
CTACCGCCAGCACCCGCTGGACTACGGCTCGACGGTCTACCGGCTCCCGGCCGAGTTGGACCGCCACGTCGTCCTACGCGACCGGACCTGCACCATCCCCGGCTGCGGCCGCTCCGCTGCCAGTTGCGACGGCGAGCACGCCGTGCCCTGGCCACGCGGCTCCACCAGCGAATCCAACTGCGGAGCCATGTGCCGATGGCACCACCGGCTCAAAACCCACGCCAGCTGGATGATCGACCGGCTCAGCGACGGCTCCGTGCTCTGGACCAGCCCCGAAGGACACACCCGCCAACGCCCCGCCTTCGACTACACCCGCTACCTCAGCTGACACCGCCATCGAGCGGGTTCTTCTCAGCGCCCGGCAACCGGTGCACACGACATTGCACCGCGCACCGATGCCGGTGGCCGGCCTGAGACTGGGATGCT
Source organism: Propionibacteriales bacterium (assembly GCA_038233595.1). Lineage (GTDB taxonomy): Bacteria > Actinomycetota > Actinomycetes > Propionibacteriales > Nocardioidaceae > Marmoricola. The sequence continues at coordinate 427 of JBBSVL010000326.1, forward strand.
GGCTTATCGTGTCCCACGCGAAACTGAAGGAGCGGTTGCTAGATGATCGATTCCAAGGGTTCGGGCGGCGTGTCGCGCTCACGAGAGCGTTGAAGGGTGCCCAGGATCGGCGTGCTTACCCAACGTCGAACCGGAGGTTCTCGTGGACGCCGACCTGGACACCCTTGCCACCGCACTCTATGCCCGCACTGACGATCTGCTGAAGAGCTATCCGGAACAGCTTCCGTACCGCCCTGCGGTCGGGATCGATCCGCAGATCACTGACGCCGAGATCATCACCTTGTCGGTGATGCAGGCGCTGTTGGGCTACACCAGCGGAGCTCGGTGGCTGCGGCACGCGAAGGCTCACCTGGGGCACCTGTTCCCGTACTTGCCCCAGCAGCCGGGCTACAACAAGCGGCTCCGGAAGTTGGCTGGGACGTTGAACTGGCTGATCGGGATGCTCGGCCGGGACACCAGCGTGTGGACCGACGACGTCTGGGTCGTCGACTCCACTCCCATCGAGTGCGGCCGTTCGCGCGAGACGGCGCGACGTTCGGACCTGGCCGGTTGGGCCCAACCGGCGGGCGTGGGTGTTGCCGGTCTTGGTGATCGAGCCCTGATGACGTCCTTCGCCGCTGGAGTTCTCGGTCGGGACCAGCCCGAGGAACGCCCCGATCGTGGAGCCGGTGAACCGGTGCCAGTCCCCGACCTCGACCGCGAGCCCGAACGCGGTCAGCGTCGAGACACCGCGCAGGCACTGCAGCCGTGACACACCGTCGGCCACCACTGGGGTTCGTGGGCCATCTCCACGATCGCCTTGTCGAGCCGGGCGCGCCGCGAGGTCGCCAGCAGCACCGTCTCCAGCGTCGGTCGTAGGCGGCCTGCAACCCAGCCAGCTCGAAGCGCTGCTGACCGAGCCACTGCTCGTGCGCGCCGGTCCACGCGGTCCCGCCCGACCACAAGATCCCCTGGCGCAGCAGCAGCTTGGAGGTCCGGTGCTGTTGAGCGGCAGTTCGAATGCCGACGAACGTGGTGCGCGGCGTCAGTGACGCTACTGACGATCTGCTGATCTTGTCCTTGTTGGTTGTGTTCGTGGTCGGCGCCGTCAGGTTGACGAGGTCGTGAAGAATCGGCGCTGACGAAGACGACAACGGCCCTCCCGCCTGAATGTCGTGGTGGACCTCAGCGGGAGGGCCGTGCTGATGCGCGGAGGCACCGTTGGTGACGGTAGAGGCTGACCCGGTTCTGGTCGAGGCGAGGCTGGCGAGCGGTCAGCTCGCGTGTCCGAGGTGCGAACAATCGCTGCGGCCGTGGGGGTGGGCGCGGGCACGTGAGGTGCATGGCATCGCCGAGACGCTGCGCCCGCGTCGGGCGCGCTGCGTGGGGTGTCTGCTCACGCATGTGCTGCTGCCGGTGACGGTGTTGCTGCGCCGCGCGTCGCGGTTGCCCTTTCCATGGATGACGATCTGTGCACCGCGCCAGTCGATGTCGTCCAGCATCAGGCGCGCCGCCTCCTCGGCCCGCAAACCCAGCCGGAGCAAGGTCATGATGACGGCGAAGTCCCGACGACCCGTTGACTGCCTGCGGTCACAGGCCCGGAGCAGAGCCCCGGCGTCCTTCGAGCTGATCCCTCGGGGCAGCGTCGAACGCCGGCGGCCGGTGACCGCCAACGCGGCCGGGGCCAGGTCCACGGTGATCAGGCCTTCGACGAAGCAGAACCGCAGGAACGACCGGACCGCGGCGACGAAGAACTGGGCCGAGCCGACGGACACGCTCTGCGATTCCCGCAGCACGGCCTGAGTGACATAGCCTGTCGTCAGCACGGAAACGTTGCCATCGGCCGCCGTCCAGGACAGGAAGCGGCTGGCGCGGAGCAGGTAGGCCGTGGTCGTGCACGTGGCCAGGCCACGCTCGTTGAGCAAGTGCCGGCGGAAAGAGGCGAGCAGTTCTGTCGTCGGCGACGCTGGTATCGGCGCAGGACTCGATGCCGCGATCCCGAGGAAGCGGCGCAGCGGAACCAGACTGCCGTTCGAGCTCATGAACGTCCGCCCGGACGCTCGCACCGATGCCTCGTACTGCAGAAGCATTTCAGGAGACAGGTCAGCAACGGCAAAACTGCGAGCTGTCATCCAGCGGCTCAGGTGGGCCATGAGACGGAGTTCGTTGACGATCGTCAAGGGCGTGTAGCCGGAACTCTTGAGCGTCGACGTGAACTCGTCGGTGAACGGCACCAACGGCCCCACCATGCGTACCTTGCTGACCTTGGTCTTTGGACGGACCATCGCTCCTCCTTCATCGAGTGGTGATGAAGGAGACGATCCGCTGAGCCTCGCGTTATGCCGACCTCGCGGACCGCGAATCTTTCAGCAGCAGGGCATCTCAAGCCGAGGTCGGCATAATCCAGAGGTCGGCATAATCGGAGTTATGCCGACGTCGGCATAACGTCGACAACGGCAGCGCCTTCGTCGATGCGTGGCTGCTACGCGCGTGCGGCAAGCTCGGGATCCGTCTGGTCCACTCGACCCCGCACCGACCGCAAGGCCGGGGGAAGATCGAAAGATGGTTCCGCGGTGTGCGGGATCAGTTCCTGGTCGAGGTCACCGACACCACCGCAGCCCAGATCGCCGAGCGTGGCCTGACGCACGCAGCTGCGCTGCTCGAACTGAACGCGCTGTTCACCGCGTGGGTCGAGTCCCAGTACCACCACCGCGTGCATTCCGAGACGGGGCAGACACCGCTGGCCCGCTGGGACGACGGGTGGCAGGCAGCCGGGCACGGCCCGGTCATGCCCTCCCCCGATGCCTTGACCGAGGCGTTCCAGTGGTCCGAACGGCGCACGGTCACCAAGACCGCGACGGTGTCGCTTCACGGCATTCTCTGAACTCTGGCGACGGAGGTCTGGCCCTTGGGTTGGGGTGATCATGGTCGGTGGCCAGCGGCGTGGTTGATCGCCTCGGTGACGTATCCGGTGTTGGTGGCATCTAGGCCGGTGACGGCTTCGCGCAGGTCGACC
>JBBSVL010000327.1:0-3419 GCA_038233595.1 Propionibacteriales bacterium
CACCGCGGTGCCGCAGGTCATGTTCACCGACCCGGAGCTCGCGGCGGTCGGCCTGAGCGAGCAGCAGGCCCGCGACGCCGGCATCGACGTGAAGACGGTGTCGTACGAGATCGGCTCGGTGGCCGGCGGAGCGCTGCTCGGCGTCAAGGGACGGGCGCAGTTGGTCATCGACCAGTCCGAGCGCATCGTCGTCGGCGCGACCTTCGTCGGACCGAACGTGGGGGAGATGCTGCACGCCGCGACCATCGCCGTAGTGGGGAGGGTGCCGATCGACACCCTGTGGCACGCGGTCCCGGCCTTCCCGACCGTCAGCGAGGTGTGGCTGCGCCTGCTCGAGGCGGACCGCGGCGTCTGACGGGAGAAGCACGCCGCACCACCGGGAAACCGGCACCGCTATGACCTCTGGGGAGCCGGCGTCTGCCTCGTCGGGGCCGCCGTCATCATGTACGCGCCACGCGCTGGTGCTCTCGACGCTTGCCTGGCGGGTGCTGCTGCCCTACCTCCCCGCGTCGCGGGACCCCGACGACGACCGGGTCGCCCCCTTCGTCGGCTACTTCACTGACCCGTTCATCGACCCCGTGGCTGAACGACTGCACCTGCTTTCGTCCGGGTGCACGTCGAGCTCGGGGAACCCGTCGAGCACGTGCGACACCGCCTCCTCGAGCGGACGGCTCAGGTCCAGACCGCTCAGCTCGGCGGCACCGACCGCCAGAAACGACTGCGACCGACCGGCCGCGGCCAGCGCGAAGCCGTCGCAGCGTGGCCGCGAACCACGTCTCGACTCGACCGTCATCGCACCGCCACCTCGGCGGCCCGGCTTCCGGTGCCCTGCTCCAGTCAGCGGATCGGGGTCCGGTCAACGGTCGCGGTCTTGGTCTGCACGTCTCTCTCCATCCTTCGGAGCAAGGGGTTTGCGGGGACGCTGCCCGGTTGTCCCCTTCCGCACCCTCCGCGGCCGAGAACGACACCCAGGTTGCTCTCGGCGTTAGCCCTCTCACCCGTTGGACAGGGTGTGAGTCAGCGACGGGTCCCACGGGCTCGTCCTCGACACGGAGGAGACCGAGCATGAAGGCAGTCGTCTACAAGGAGCCCTACACGGTCGCCGTCGAGGACGTCGACGACCCGGAGATCCAGGACCCGACCGACGCGATCGTCCAGATCACGACGAGCGCGATCTGCGGCTCGGACCTGCACATGTACGAGGGCCGCACCGGCGCGGACCCCGGCATCGTCTTCGGCCACGAGAACATGGGGATCGTCCAGGAGGTCGGCCCCGGCGTCGGCAAGCTCAAGAAGGGCGACCGCATCGTCCTGCCGTTCAACGTGGCCTGCGGCTTCTGCCGCAACTGCCTGGCGAACAAGACCGGCTTCTGCTTGACCGTGAACCCCGGCTTCGCCGGAGGCGCGTACGGCTACGCGTCGATGGGCCCGTACAGCGGCGGGCAGGCGGAGTACCTGCGGGTGCCCTTCGCCGACTTCAACGCGCTGGTGCTGCCCGAGGGCAAGGAGCACGAGGCCGACTTCGCCATGCTGGCCGACGTTTTCCCCACCGGCTACCACGCCACCGAGCTCGCGGACGTCAGGCCGGGCGAGACGGTCGTCGTCTTCGGCGCCGGCCCGGTCGGCCTGATGGCGGCCTTGTCGGCGAAGATCCGCGGCGCCTCGAAGATCTTCGTGGTCGACAAGGTGCAGAGCCGGCTGAAGCTGGCGGAGGACCTCGGCGCGATCCCGATCGACTTCACCGCCACCGACCCGATCGAGGCGGTCAAGGAGCAGACCGACGGCGGCGCCGACAAGGGCATCGACGCGGTCGGCTACCAGGCCCAGGCCGGCGAGGGCAAGGACGAGACGCCGGCCGTCGTGCTGAACCAACTCGTGCACGCCGTGCGGCCGACCGGGCGGCTCGGGGTCGGCGGCCTCTACGTGCCCTCCGACCCCGGCGCGCCGCACGAGGACGCCGCCGAGGGCAAGCTGCTGTTCGAGATCGGGACGTTCTTCGAGAAGGGCCAGACGATGGGGACCGGCCAGGCGGACGTGAAGACCTACAACCGCCAACTGCGCGACCTGATCATCGCGGGCAAGGCCGAGCCGGGCTTCATCGTGAGCAAGGAGATCCCGCTCGAGGAGGCGCCGGACGCCTACCAGAAGTTCGACAACCGCGAGGACGGCTACTCCAAGGTCCTGCTGCACCCCTAGTAGCTAGGCTCAGCGTGAAGTTCGCTGCGATGCTCGTGCAGATCACACCCGACCGGGTGCTATGGACATCACGCTCAACGGATGTTCAGGGTGCTGTCCGCTCCCTCTGGTCGGCCTCCCGCGACGGCGCGCATCGCATCGAGCGGCCGCTGGAGCGGCCGCACGGTCCGCGTGAGCAGCAGATCGGTGTCCAGAAGGCCTTGCCGGACGGTCGGCGCGAAGGGCGACCAGAACGCGCCGTCTGCGGTGATCGTCAGCTCCGGCTCGAGATCCAGGTAGCGGGCCAGGACGCCCATGCCGCCGGTCTCGGCGCGTCCCCGCTTGATGATCGGCCGCACGACGTGGTCGTCGTCGCTGACGCCGAGCCCCCGGTGCAGGGCACACAGCCGCTCCAGGTCGTCGGCGTCCTCCTCCTCGATGGTCGTCGCGATGCGGACTCGAATGCCGCGCTGGCGCAGCTGCGGCACCGCCTCGACGACTTTGCGGAAGTTCTCCGGACCGCGCATGTGGTCGTTGGCCTCGGGATCCGGGTGATCCAGCGAGATCTGCACTGTCACGTCGGCGTCGGCCAGCGGCCCCATACGCTCGAGGAGCGCGCGCTGGAACAGCGTGCCGTTGGTGAGCACGAGCACCGGCAGGACGCGGGAGAGCTCGACGAGCAGCTCCGGCATCTCCGGCACGAGGAAGGGCTCGCCGCCGGTCACCCCGACGCCGGTGAAGCCGAGCCCCTTCGCCTCACGGGCGAGGTCGAGCATCGTCGGCGAATCGAGCTCGCGCCGGGCGACCTTGGGTCCCGACTCCGTCAGGCAGTAGGTGCAGACCAGGTTGCAGTGATAGTTGCTGTAGAGCCACAGCCGGCCACCGACGGCGCCCTCGGCCATGGTCTGCGCGGCGGGGCTCACAGGCCCTCTTGCACGAGTCGTTCACGCACGTCCGGGGAGGTCGGCAGCGCCAGGGCTGTGGCGTAGCGGTTGAGCATGACAGTGGTGGCCGCCAGCAGGGTCAGCGCGACGACCCGGGCGTCGTCGACAACCAGCGCGCGGCGGGCCTGCTCGATGTCAGATTCGACGCCGAAGGCCACAGCGTCGCACCAGGCGAGAAGTGCACGCTCTGCGTCGTCCGGAAAGGCGTCGGCCAGCGCAAGCTCCCCGCGCAGGCCGCGGACCTCGTCCAGGCTCAGGCCCGAGTCGAGCGCCACGACGCTGTGCGCCTCGGTGCAGTAG
>JBBSVL010000328.1:0-3418 GCA_038233595.1 Propionibacteriales bacterium
CGGACTGAGATCCTTGACCATGCGTGGGCGATCGCTCGGGAACGGACGCTGTCAGAGTTGACCCTGCGTGAGATCGCCCAGCGCGTAGGCATGCAGCCTCCGTCGCTCTACACGCACTTTGGCTCCAAGAACGCGGTGATCGACGCGATGTTCGGACAAGCCTGGTCGGAGTACCTGGCGACGGTCCGGGCCGCGCGCCCGAGGCTGCCCGCGGACCCGCGAGCCCGGCTGCAGGCGCTGGCGCTCAACTTCTTCGAGTTCGCTGTCGTCGACCCTGCCCGATTCCAGTTGATGAACCAACGCGTGGTGGCGGACTTCGTCCCCACTGCCAAGTCCTATGCGCCGGCAGTTGAGGTACTTGCCCTCCTGGCCGGGGATCTCGCGGATGCCGGACTGCCGGGGCAGGACGAGCGTGACCTGTTCGTGGCAATCGTCGGGGGCCTGGCTGATGCGCAGTTGGCGAACGATCCCGGCGGGGACCGGTGGGGCCGCCTGCTGCCCCGAGCCATCGATATGTACGCCGACGCCGTCGGACTGCCGCGCCCACGCTCGAGGAGGAACCCGTGAAGGCACCAAGGACGCGCCAACAGGACACCGAAGGTCCGCGCCGACCTACCTTGGATCACCAGCGTTCCATGGTCCTCGCGGCCACCGAGCTCGACCGGTTCCAGTCGCAACTCAGGTCCCTCCGGGCTGCGGACTGGCGCAGCCCTACCGCGTGCCCCGCTTGGGATGTCCGAGCGCTCAGTAGCCACGTGCTCGCCATGGCGGAGATGTTCTCCTCCTTCCGTCGTAACGCAGCTCAGCACCTGCCGGCGAGCCGCGCTGCCAAGAAGGGTGAGGTCTACATCGACGCGCTCACCGCTCGCCAGGTCGCTGACAGACGCGAGATGACTCCCGATCAGATCACGCAGCGGCTGCACACCTTCGCACCGCGGATGCTGGGCTGGCGGACCCGAGCCCCCGGTCTCCTGCGACATCGGGCAATGCCGGACGCGCAGCCAGTGAGCAGTCACCCGGATGCTGTCGTCGAGCGCTGGACCTTCGGCTTCCTGTTCGACACCATCCTGACCCGCGACACCTGGATGCACCGCATCGACATCGCGGATGCAACGGGTCACGACGTGGACCTGTCAGCCGATCACGACGGAGTTCTCGTCGCCGAAGTCGTCTCCGAATGGGCCTCGCGCCACACCTCCCCTTACGCGCTTTCGCTGACCGGCCCGGCTGGCGGCACCTGGTCGCGGGGTACCGGCGGCGAGAGCCTGCAACTGGACGCTATCGAGTTCTGTCGTGCCCTCGCCGGGCGTGCGCCCGCTCCCGGGCTGCTCGCCGTATCCGTTCCGTTCTGAGAGGTGGAGTTCACATGCACCTGGTCAACGTCGTGCTGTTCCTACATATCACCGTCGTGCTCGTCGCCATCGGGGTTTCCAGCGCACTGCACAGCGCCGAATGGGCCGCACGCCGCTCTCGGACCACCGCCGAGGTGGAGGCCCTGCGCCGGGTACCTCGACGCATCGAGCCGCTGTTCCCGATTCTGATCGTCACCCTGTTCGGGCTAGGTGCCTGGCTGCTCCACCTCGACCGTCCCGACTACCGTTACCGGGACGGATGGGTTCTCACCTCCATCGTGGCCCTCGTCATGCTCCTCGCGGTCGGCGCAGGCGTGCTGGCCCCCCGGGCGAAACGCCTCGACGCCCTTCTGGCCGCTGCCCCTGCCGGTGACCTGCCAGCACCGGTGCAAGCGGTACTACACGACCGGGTCACATGGACCGCTAGCCACGCGAGCACCGGACTTGCGCTCGCGGTGGTCTTCAACATGTCCACGAAGCCGGGAACCACCACCTCCGCCATCACCCTCCTTGTCGGCCTGGTCGCCGGGGCATTGGTAGGCACTCGAGGATGCCGGCCAGCCGCCCAGGCAGCGTCTTCACAGGCTCGCGTGAGCGAGTTTCCACCGTGACCAGGTCGACGGCCGTCCGCGACCGACCCGCCTGCCAGCACGAAAGGTCCTTCACCTCAACGTCTTCGCGCTACGTCCCGAACCGGTGAGAATGCCGGATACTTTTCACGCATGAAGGCTCACTACTGGCGACAAGAGGGTGACTGCACCCGCCCCGTCATCAGCAGGGAGCTCGCGCGGTCGTGGCCGCAGCGGGCACCACGAGGGACGACACCTACCTTCGGTTGCGGGGCACTACTAGGTTGCGCTCGTGTCTCCCGCCGTGCTCGCCCCGCTGGTGGTCCTTCTGTTCATTGCCCTGCTGGACGCCTGGGTCTACTCCGACGCCAGGTCGCACCTCGAGCGAGGGGAGACCGTCCGGTTCCAGGCGGGCAACTTCGTGGTGGACAGACCGGAGACATGGACAGCGGGCTGCCTGCTGCTCTTCGTGGTGTTCTTCCCCCTCTACATCGTCTGCCGGTCGTCGTAGAGCGTCCACCCCACCCCCTCAGCCACGGCGGCTGACGCTCAAGCACGCGGGACTAACGCCGGACGCGGGCGAAGTAGTAGAGGGGAAGTGCTCCTCCGCTGTTCACCAGGACCAGGGCTGCTGCCCATCGCCCCTTTGAGCCGCGCGCCCCGTGCTGCGGCCTTCTAGCCAGGTCAACGAGCGCTGCCACCTTGAGCGCCCCTTCCACGCCTGCTGCGATGAGCAGGTTGCGCCTCACCTTGGGGTTAAGGTTCCTCCAGTTCTGCTTGACGCTCATGGCTGCAGGTTAGAGCTCCCCGTGACCGGGACCCGGGAGGTCATGAGCGGCCTGTAAGGGCGGCTCCGTCCTGGTGCGGGTAGTGCCGGTTCCCGGTGGTTGCACGTCCACGTGTCGGAGCTGGGCGGTGTTCGCACCCGCCCCGCAAGCGACCTGCCGGCCAGCGGGTGTCGCCAGCAAGTGCCGGCTCCCTGTGCGCCTCGACTATCGACTCCTGGGGTGTCACGCTCCTCGCGTGAGCAAGGACGCCAAGGGCCGCTTTGATGTGCCGCTTGAGGATCTCGAGCGGTGTGCCCACGTTCCTGGCCATCAGCAGACGGAGGAAGTGCCGGAGCGCGAGCAGGATGGTTCTGCCTGGGCCTGGGACGAAGACCGCCGGCAGGCGCGCCTTGCCGGGGGTGCCTAGGGCGCTCCAGGCGTCAGCTTGTACCGGCCAAAGGGTGCTCGCACCCGCCCCGCCACACGCGGCTACGGCGTGGCGGGTGCGATCGCGTGGCCGCAGCCCAGGAGGCAACTTTCAGCTCCAGCAGCGTCTCGCTGCAGCCGACCGAACGCGCGTGAGCGTCGGGCGTGAGAGTGACACTCTGATCTGGCCCCACCTGGGCCGCGAGTGATGATCTGATTTGGCCCCACCCCCGACCAACCGTCCCTACCTTGCGTGACGTCCGCCAAGACGATCACGGAGGCGTAGCAGTGGAAGGAAGACCGA
>JBBSVL010000329.1:0-3418 GCA_038233595.1 Propionibacteriales bacterium
GAGACTGCCCTGCAGCAGGATGGTGGCGATGACCAGGAGCACCGACGCCACGGGGGCGGCACCGCGGCGAGGCAGGTAGCGCGCCAGGACCAGGCCGAGGATCGGTCCCCCGACCGCGCAGACCACGCCGTCGCCGAACTGCTCGGCGTGGACGAAGGCGTTGGAGATGCCGGGCGGGACCACGTAGCCGGCCGGCGGGTGGCCGTACCAGGCGACCACCGCCACGGCGAACGAGCCCAAGGCGACCGAGAACGGCACGACCGTGGCCGCGGCCAGGGCGAGGGTGCGGGTGCGTTCCGGTACCGCCATGACCCCGGCCGCCTCGGCAGCCCGGTTACCCGTGGGCCGCCACCGAGCTGGGTGGTACGGCGACTTCGAGCGCCCGTCCGGCCACGGGACCCGGGTCACGCATGCCTACCGATCCCCCGGACACGGCCTGGGAGTCGCGGTGACCAGAGTCTTGATCTCGACGACCATCTGGTGTTCCGCAGAGCCCTTGCCACTCTGCTGACCGTTCGGGCATCGACGTCGTGGGAGAGGCCGCCTCTGCAGAGGAGGCCGTGCGGCTCGCCACCAGCCTGGTCCCCGACGTCGTCCTGACGGACCTCGGGCTTCCGGACGCAAGCGGTGTCCACGCGACGGCGCAGCTCAGTGATGAGACGACCAGGTCCCCGCCCGTCAACCGACCAGCAGGATCGGTCGTTCACCAGCTTGACAGCACGGATCTCAGCAGATCGGGCGGTTCGACCCTGCGTCATAGTGGGTGCAATGACGCTGATTCCACGGTGACGAGGTCACTGCCCCGAGCCGAAGACTCCATCGCAATGCTTGGCACGGGTGACGCGGGTGCGGAAGCCTCGACCAACGCCTGTTCGCACGTGGGATCCCGGCGGGAGACCTTTTAGACCAATCGGGTCACAATCACACGACTCTCGCGTCTGGGATCGGTGGTTGTCGGTGCGAACCACTAGCACGGCGTGCAGCGAAATCACTAGTGTCGGAGCGACCAGCCGTCACAGGTCAGGAGCCGCCATGTCGCAGGTGCAGCAGCACAAGTTCGAGCTCGATGAGAGTGAGATGCCCACGCGTTGGTACAACGTGCTGCCCGACCTTCCGACCCCACCTCCGCCGGTGCTGCACCCGGGGACCGGACAGCCGGTGGGCCCGGACGATTTGACGCCCCTGTTCCCGATGGACTTGATCCTCCAGGAGGTGTCCACCGATCAGTACGTGGACATTCCCGAGGAGGTGCTCGACGTCTACCGGCTGTGGCGCCCGAGTCCCCTGTATCGGGCGCACCGGCTGGAGAAGGCGCTGGGAACGCCGGCGCGGATCTACTACAAGTACGAAGGGGTCTCTCCCGCCGGCTCCCACAAGCCGAACACCGCAGTTCCTCAGGCGTTCTACAACGCCAAGGCCGGGATCAAGAGGCTGACCACGGAGACCGGAGCCGGCCAGTGGGGCACGGCTCTGGCGTTCGCGTGCGCACAGTTCGGCCTGGCCTGCGAGGTCTGGCAGGTGCGGGCGTCGTACGACCAGAAGCCCTACCGGAGGATGATGATCGAGACGTTCGGCGGCACCGTGCACCCCAGCCCCTCGGAGCTGACCGAGGCCGGCCGAAGCGTCCTTGCCGAGCACCCCGACTCGACGGGGTCACTGGGCATTGCCATCAGTGAGGCTGTCGAAGTCGCGGCCCAGGACCCGACCTCCAACTACGCGCTCGGCAGTGTGCTCAACCACGTGCTGATGCACCAGACGATCATCGGCGAGGAGGCCCTGCTCCAGCTCGCCAAGGCGGGGGAGACCCCCGACCTTCTCATCGGTTGCACCGGTGGTGGTTCGAACTTCGGCGGGCTGATGTTCCCGTTCCTGAGGGAGAAGTGGCAGGGCCGGATGAACCCGACCGTGCTGGCGGTGGAGCCGGCCGCGTGCCCCTCACTGACCAAAGGCACGTACGCCTACGACTTCGGGGACACCGCAGGTCTGACGCCGTTGATGAAGATGCACACTCTGGGCCACGACTTCGTACCTGATCCGATCCATGCCGGTGGCCTGCGCTACCACGGGATGAGCCCGCTGATCAGTCACCTCTACGAGACGGGTGAGGTGGAAGCGGTCGCCAAGCCGCAGACCGAGTGTTTCGCTGCCGGGGTGCTGTTCGCCCGCACGGAGGGCATCGTGCCCGCCCCCGAACCGACGCACGCGCTCGCGGCAACTATCGAGGAAGCGATGCGGTGCAAGGAGACTGGCGAGGAGAAGGTGATTGTGACCGCGCTGTGCGGGCACGGCCATCTCGACCTCGGCGCCTACGACGCCTACCTGTCCGGCAACGTCGTCGACCACCTGTGGGAGGACGCCGGCATTCAGTCCGCCTTGGCCGACTCGCTCTCCAGGCTGCCGACGCTGGCCTGATTACGCACCCGTCGACGCCCCACGCAGGCGCATGGCGCCGTCGATGACAGTCGCCGCGACCGCTGCGGCGAAGGGCGGACAGGTGACCCGGCCTTGGCCGGTGCCGACGGTGTTGCGCAGTTCGTTGACCGAGGTCGCAGTGGTCCAGATTCCGTTTGATGAACTTCTCGAGCGCCTTGAACGCTTTCGTGCCGGACTCGATTGTGACCGGCATCATAGGCAACGCCACCACGCGGCCTTCAGCAGCGGCGACCGGTGTGGGCTTGAACGTGCTGCCTGCCGACAGGCAGCGAATCGGCCCCTAGGCCTAGGCGTTCGGTGCGACGAGGGTGACCCTTGGGAGCGAGAACCATCGCGCCCTATCTGGGCGGTATGCCGCAGCCCGTCGAGATGCTCGAGCTGAGCCCGACTGTGGTGGACTGCCCGGGTCCCGTAGCTGCTGGTGACCAGACTGCCGGCGCTCACTGCACCCCTTGTCGGTCCGGGCGGACTTACCTCGACGGTGTGGACCTCGAGCGTGGCCGTGCGCCGAGGTGCTCGGGCCAGGTCACCTCAAGGCCCGCAATGAACGCGTCCAGGTCCTCGGCGCGGATACGGCGCGATCCCCCGACCCGCACCGACGGCAGCTCGCCGCTCGCCATCAGCTCATAGATCTTGGCCCGGCTGACGCCCAGGCAGACGACCACATCCGGGACCTTCAACAGCATCGCATCCATCACGACTCCTCACTGACTCCTCTCCTAGAAGAGGCGCATCGGGCGGCAGTACGCGGACAGGTCTGGAGCCGAAGAACCGATTTCGGACCGAAAAAGATGTTGTGGGGCACCTTCCTACGGCTTGCCCGGGTCTCGACGCCGGGCGCAGAACTCCCTGCTCGACCAGCGGGACCTGTCTCGACGTCGGGCGCAGAACGCCCTGCTCGACCAGCGGGAGCCGGTCTTACCACGGTTTGAGGGCCGATTTGAGGCCGGTTTCGGGGAGTTTTTGGAGGCAGCGTTTGCGGTCA
>JBBSVL010000330.1:0-3392 GCA_038233595.1 Propionibacteriales bacterium
TCCTGGTGGACATGACCTCACCCGGCATCGAGATCAGGCCGCTGCGTGAGATGACCGGTGAGGCGATGTTCAACGAGGTCTTCCTCGACGACGTGTTCGTGCCCGACGACTGCGTGGTCGGCGAGGTCGACGGCGGCTGGAGGCTGGCGCGCACCACGCTGGCCAACGAGCGGGTCGCGATGGCCGGCTCACGGCTGGGAACGAGCGTCGAGCGGGCCGTCGACGACGTAGGCACGGACCCCGTCCAACGCGCCCGGGTCGGTCACGCGGTCGCCCAGGCCACCGTCGTGTCGCTGCTCGGTGCGCGCGCGACGCTGCGCTCGATCGCCGGCCAAGGTCCCGGTGCGGAGTCGAGCGTGGCCAAGCTGGTCGGCGTACGCACCCGTCAGGACGCTGCCGAGCTGGTCGTCGAGCTGCTCGGCGACCGGATCGTGCTCGGGGACGTACGAGCACAGGAGGCGCTGCACCAGCAGCTGCTGACCAGGTGTCTCTCGATCGCCGGGGGCACCACGCAGGTGCTGCGCAACGTGGCAGCCGAACGGATTCTCGGGCTACCCCGAGGCTGAGGACCCCGGTGGTGAGGTCGTCACCGCCCGATGCCACTCCAGCCAGCGGGCGACTGCCTTGATCGCGTGCTGCGACCGGATCGAGGAGAACACCTCGAAGGCATGCTGGGCCCCGGGCAGCTCGGCGTAGGTCACCGACGCCGTGGACTCTTCGCGCAGCCTCTTCACGAAGGTGCGGGCCTGCCGCACCGAGACCAGGGTGTCGCGCTCGCCGTGCAGGACGAAGAAGTCGGGAGCCTGCCGGGAGACGTGGGCCAGGGGGGAGGCGTGCACGAAGTCGGCGATGTGCTCCTCGTCGGCCCGCTCCTTGAACACCATCGGCGCCAGGAAACCGTCCCGCATCGCGATCGCCGCCCGGTCCCCGGTGAGGCCGGCCATGTCGTAGACGCCGTAGAACGGCACACAGGCTGCGACACTGGTGTCTGCGTCCTCGAAGCCCGGCTGGTACGTCGCGTCGCCGGGTGTCAACGCGGCCAGGGCAGCGAGGTGACCTCCCGCCGAGCCGCCGGTGACCACGACGTACGACGGGTCCCCGCCATAGGACGCGATGTGCTCCTTGACCCAGGCCAGCGCCTTCTTCGTGTCGATGATCTGGGCCGGGAACGGGTGCTTGGGTGCGAGCCGGTAGTTGATCGCGACGCAGACCCAGCCGCGCGCCGCCATCCGGTTCATCAACAGCTGGCCCTGCTGCTCCTTGGAGCCGATCATCCAGCCGCCGCCGTGCACCTGCACCAGAACCGGGGCGTCCTGCAAGGGCCGTCCGTCGACCTCCCCACCGCGGGGGCGGTAGATGTCGAGCCGGGCCCGCCTGCCGCCGGCGGTGTAGCCGATGTCGGCGATCCGCTCGACCTCCTGCTTCTTCATCCGGAACGGCCGGGCCACCTCGCGCCACGGCGTGGCCAGCTCCTTCCTGGTCGGCACGGCCGCGAGATGTTCCTGGTAGTCGGCGCCGAGGCCCTCCCGGATCGCGTCCTCGACCAGGTCACCGACGCCGTACGCGTTCTTGACCAGCACGCCCAGACCACCGACGGCCACGGCGGCGAGCGCCAGGTCGCGTGGCCGGGCCCGGTGGCGCACGACCTGGGCGGCGGTGTCCACCGTGGTCAGGGCCAGCAGGTGCGGGGCCAGCTCACCGGTCAGCCAGCCAGCGAAGAACGACGGGATCGAGGTGTACTTGCCCGGCAGCGGCCGCAGTGCGTTGGCTGCCAGGGCGGCGGTGACCAGTGAGCGGGTCGCGAAGCGCGGCATCACCCGAGGGTAGTCGAACTAGAACGTGTTGCAGAAGCTCGGGTACGATCGGGCCCATGGACCGACTCAGCGGGCTCGACGCGAGCTTCCTCTACCTCGAGACACCCGCCCAGCTGATGCACGTGTGCGGCATCGTCGTCCTCGACCCCGACACGATCTCGGGCGGCTACTCGTTCGACGGCTTCAAGGCCGAGCTGGAACGCCGCGTGGTCGCCATCCCCGCGTTCCGACGGATGCTGCGCCAGGTGCCGTTCGGTGTGGACCACCCGCTGTGGGTCAACGACGACGACTTCGACATCGACCGCCACGTGCACCGGATGGGCCTGCCTTCCCCGGGCGGCGAGAAGGAGCTGTCCGAGCTGGCCGCGCACGTCGCCGGCATCCAGCTGGACCGTTCGCGCCCGCTGTGGGAGATGTACGTCGTGGAAGGGCTCGCGTCCGGCAAGGTCGCGGTGGTCTCGAAGATGCACCACGCCACCGTCGACGGCGTCTCCGGGTCGAACATGATCTCGTTCCTGTGCAGCCTGGAGCCCGACTCGCCGATGCTCGCCCCCGAGGAGACGAAGGCCGGCAAGACCAGCCGCGCACCCAGCGACGCCGAGCTGGTTGCCCGGGCCGTCGTGACCACGCTCGGCAAGCCGGTGCAGCTGGCCAAGATGGTGGCGCCCACGACCAGCCTGCTGGCCAGAACCGTCGAACGGGCCCGCGCCGGTACGGCGATGGCCGCGCCGCTCACCGCACCCCGGACGTCGTTCAACGGCACCATCACGGGGCACCGCTCCGTCGCCTACGCCGACCTGGACCTCGACACGATCAGGCAGATCAAGTCGGCAACGGGTACCACGGTCAACGACGTCGTACTCGCCATCAGCGGGGGAGCGCTGCGTCGCTACCTCCAGGAACGTGGCGAGCTGCCGGAGGCCTCGTTGCTGGCCAGCGTGCCGGTGTCGGTGCACGGCGAGTCCAAGAAGGTCGGCGGCAGCAACAAGGTGTCCTCGCTCTTCGCCCGGCTCGGCACCGATGTCGCCGACCCGCTGGAGCGGCTGCTCGGCATGTGCGACGCCAACCGCAACGCCAAGGAGCACCACCGGGCGATCCCGGCGGACACCCTCCAGGACTGGGCGCAGTTCGCCGCGCCGCGCACGTTCGGCATGGCCGTCCGGGTCTACTCCGGGCTCCGGCTGGCCGAGAAGCACCCCGTCGTACACAACCTGGTGATCTCCAACGTCCCCGGCCCCCCGGTGCCGCTGTACTTCATGGGTGCCCGGATCGACGCGCTCTACCCCCTCGGCCCGGTCTTCCACGGCGCCGGGGTGAACATCACGGTGATGTCGAACAACGGCTCGGTCCACGTCGGCGTGATCGCCTGCCGGGAGATGATGCCGAAGGTCTGGGACCTCGCCGAGGACTTCCCCAAGGAGCTGGAGGCGCTGCGGGTGGCGGTGCAGAAGGCTGCCAAGAAGAAGCCGCCCGCCAAGAAGAGGGCCCCCGCCAAGAAGGCCCCCGCCAAGAAGGCTGCCAGGAAGACGTCCTGACCCCACAGGTTCGTATGCGGCGACCGGCTGACAACCACCCGCA